>JBLHHI010000052.1:0-23420 GCA_047614125.1 Bacteroidia bacterium
TAGAATGAAGGCGGTTGATGTTTGCGATGATGTAAGTCCGTATTCAAACATTGGTAAGACCATTCTTCTTCAAGCCGATACCGGTAAATTTAATCGTCCGGTGTTAACTTGGTCTAGGTATCAAGGCTGGAATGAAGGTGTTGAACAATACGAAATTCAGCGAAAAGAAGAAGATGAAAGCTTTGTAACCATTGGCTATAGTGATGGACCCACTGATACAACTTTTGTAGATGTTGTAACACAACTTAATGAACGACCTCACTTTTGTTATCGTATTGTTGGGCACAAAGTTCCCGATAGTACCCAACGTAAGGTGGTTAGTGCATCCAACGAAGATTGTATTCTTGTTCATTCTTGGATGTATGTGCCCAATGCCTTTACACCAAATGGGGATGGAATAAACGATTTCTTTGTGACACCGGGTTGGTATATAAAAGATTACCGAATTCGGATTTACAATCGTTGGGGTCAGTTGTTGTTTGAAAACACTTCGTTGTATCAAAGCTGGAGCGGGATGTATGATGGTAAAGAGGCAGAATCGGAAGCCTATGTATACATAATTGAAACCGTGGGAATTGATAATATTAAACGGCATTACAAGGGCACGGTGACTTTGCTTCGATAACCTCTGTAACTTTTCAGAAAGCTATACAAGCTATGTCCATTTTTGCAATTTCGAAATCAAAACACTCTTTTGAATACAAGCTGTATAAACTGCAATAAATCCTTTTAATCGGTAGTATAAACCTTGCGGTTGGTGACTTGATTATTGGGTTCTGCACAAATCTGAATTTTAAAAGATGTATGGCAATCAGGTTTTGACTAAAATCGGATAAATTTGCGGCAATATGAAGAAGGCAATCCCGTTTGCATTGTGGAACAACACCATTAGAATGAATCGATTACAAATCCTGTTCACCGCTGCTGCCTTTATGCTATTACTTGCTACCTCGCAGGCCCAAATTGGAGTTCTGCCTTTACATTCTAATCCCATACTTCAAAACCACACGCAAAATCAAGGAAATTCATTAATCGAAACGCGATTGAACAAGTGGGCGTTTCGAGATACACTAACCATACCTTTTTTCGAGGATTTTACATCGAGTACCCTCTTTCCAGATTCATTGCAATGGCAAGACGACGATGTATATGTGAATTCCGACTTTCCGTTTCGGCCACCAACCTATGGTGTTGCTACCTTCGATTTCTTAGATAATACGGGTAAAACCTACAATACTATATCAACCGACGGAACACATGCCGCCGATACACTTACGTCACAGGCTATCAATCTTCAAGACTCTTTTGGGAAAACATATTCGGTTGCCGATTCCTTCTTCCTCAGTTTTTTTTACCAGGCCATAGGTTTTGGTGATTTCATCACAGACAAGGATGAGTTTGCTCTTGACTTTCTCGACAACGCCGGCAAATGGCACACGGTTTGGTCGGTAACGGGCTTAAATCCTCCCAAAGAGTTTACTCAAGTATTGATCGCCATCGATACCAACTTATACTTACACAACGCATTTCAATTCCGATTTAGCAACATCACCCGACGATGGGGAAACAACAATCACTGGCATCTCGATTATATTTACTTGGATAAATCAAGATCAAAAAGCAATACCTTTTATCCGGATTACGCCATCCAAACCAAACCAACATCGCTGCTCAAAAACTACTTTTCCATTCCCTACGACCATTTTTTAACCGACCCCTCCGGTCAATCTGCAGACACCAATTATTTCGCAGTTTCGAACATGGGGGAAAGAGATATAAATGCAAATGTTAAGTGCGAAGAAAGCTTCAATAAGAGCATTATTTATACCACAGATTTTTCAATAAACGCCGGCAATGTACCCAGCGCTGGCTTTGCCAACCGAAAGATTAAGAGTTATGATTTCTCGTCTTTGTCGGGCCCCCCATATATAATTGATCGGGTGTACAGCGTGCGGGATGCAGGTGTAACAAATCGAAAAATATTTCAGATCAACGACAACATTCACACGCAACAAATCTTTGATCGTTATTATGCATACGATGATGGCAGCGCGGAATCTGGTTTCGGATTTAACGACTTGCGCGGGGTGGAAGGGCAGATGGCAATCGAGTTCAATCTGTTGAAGGCCGACACCTTGCAAGCCATCAACCTCTTTCTAACCTACAATACCAAAGACGTTTCCAGTGAGCGTATTACTTTCAAGATTTGGCAAGATGTTGCCATCGATGGCGGATCGGACGTTGTTTTATATGAATCATTTATGGTGGTGGGTTCGTTGTATAAGAATATATCCATAAATGGGTTTTATACGTTGCCTTTAGATTCTGCTCTTGTTTTACCAGCTGGTACGTTTTACGTAGGTTGGAGCCAAGAAAAGGATTTTAACCTCAACGTTGGATACGACAAAAGCAACGGAAACATTGCAAAGCCTTTGAGTGCAAACAAAAGGATACTTTTTAATATTGATGGCACTTGGATTCGAAATTCGGAGGCCAGTTTAAGCGGTGCTCCAATGATCCGACCAATCTTAGGCCGAACGGAACCTTGGTCTACCAGTATTCCGAGCAAAGTGGTTCACAATCAGCAAGTTCGGGTATATCCAAATCCAACCAACAGCATTCTAAACGTACCCAATACAGCTGTAGAAATAGAAATTGTTGATGTTAGAGGAACTGTGGTTATGCATGCACAGCGAACCCATTCAATCGATGTTTCTTCATTGATGAATGGAATGTATCTCATACGAATGGTAGATGACTCAAGCAAATTGACCTTTTCTAGGTTTATTAAAATTGATTAAAAAAAGTACAATGCAAGATATTAATGTTTCAGAATTAAGAGAGCGACTTGAGAAAGGAGAGGATCTGGTAGTTATTGATGTTCGAGAACCATGGGAATATGAAGAATTCAATATAAACGCCAAACTCATTCCTCTTGGCAATTTACAAGGCGCAATCGATGATTTGGACGACTTAAGAGAAACGGAAATTGTTGTTCATTGCAAGTCAGGAGCTCGCAGTGCTGCGGCCAAAGATTTTATGACCAAACAGGGCTTTGCTAAAGTGCGGAATTTGGAAGGTGGAATGATGGCTTGGATGGCTTCTATGTAAGATTATGAAAGCCGGTAAACCCATATTGGTTGCGTCGGTATGCTTTCTATTTATTTTCGTATTTCGGTGTACAATATCCAACGATGAACCATCCGCCGAAACGTATCTTAATCACAGCGATACAGCTCTTTATTTAGGGAAAGAGGCATGTGCAAGTTGTCATTTCGACAAGATGTCGACCTTTGTGCACACCGGTATGGGTATGAGTTTCGATTCAGCATCACGTGCAAAATCGAGTGCCGTGTTTTCACAACAGCACATCCTGTACGATTCCTTTCGCAATTTTTATTATCAACCCTTTTGGCGCAATGACCAACTCTTCGTAAAAGAATATCGACTAAAAGGTGCCGATACCATTTACAGCAGAACCGAACAGATAACCTACATCATAGGAAGTGGTCAACACACCAACAGTCATCTCATTCAAAAGAATGCCTTTATTGTTCAAGCTCCTTTTACTTGGTACGCTCAAAAGGCACAATTAGATTTCCCTCCAGGTTTCGAAAATGGATCTAACTCTAGGTTTACACGAGTAATTGATCAAGAATGCATGAGTTGTCACAACGCAATGCCCAAAATGGTCAACGAATCAAATCGACAGTTTGCCCAAGTAGGCAACGGCATTGATTGCGAACGTTGCCATGGTCCGGGAAGCATCCATGTAAAAATGAGAAGCGCCGGACTGGAACCTCCAGCTGGGAGCAAAGACTACTCCATCGTAAACCCTTCAAAGCTGAGCTGGGAGCGTCAAATTGATGTTTGCCAACGATGCCACCTCCAAGGGAATAATGTGCTTAAACCCGGAAAAACCTTTCTTGATTTTAAGCCTGGCATGATACTTTCTGATTATTTCGAAATCTACCTGCCAAAGTACGCAGACGGCACCAGCCAATTTAATATGGCCAATCACGCCGATCGTTTTCAAAGCAGCCAGTGCTTCATTAAAACAAATGCAAAAAAGGAACGTGCCAGCTTTACCTGCATAAGCTGTCATAACCCACATGTAAGTGTACAGTCCACCAATCTAAACGTATTCAATAGCAAGTGCAGTTCTTGTCATACTGGAGAAAGTCAATGCTCTGAAAATGACGATGTTCGTTTAATAAATATGGACAATTGCGTAGCATGTCACATGCCCAAATCCGGTACGGAAGACATTCCGCATGTTACGGTTCACGATCACAAAATAGGCATCTACCGCAACGGGAGTACAGAAGTTAAATCTTCTCAACCCATTGGTTTGTACAGCGTAAATAATCCAAATCCAGAACCCGAAATATTGATAAAGGCCTATTTAACATATTACGAAAAATTCAGTCAAGAACCCATTTATCAGAAACGTGCTGAAGAATTGC
Source organism: Bacteroidia bacterium (assembly GCA_047614125.1). Taxonomy (GTDB): domain Bacteria; phylum Bacteroidota; class Bacteroidia; order NS11-12g; family UBA9320; genus JBLHHI01. Next base: position 4,467 of record JBLHHI010000052.1, read on the forward strand.
TTGCAAAACATCCAAATAGGGCGTTGCAAATTCATCTCGATTATCAGAAACAGGCATGGATCGAAGTTATTCGAACCGCCAAAGACCTTACTTCAACTTCCAACTTAGATGCCCATACATGTTATCGAATTGGCAAGGCATTTAGCAGTGTTCAAAACTACTTCGAGGCAGATCAATGGCTAAGCTTGGCGTGCGTTAAGGCAGTCGATTTCTATGAATATTTCAACGAACTGGGGGCCAACTGTATTAAAATGAACAACTTACAAAAGGCAGAGGTCAACTTGTTGAAATCATATTCCTTGTATAATGAATATGAGCCCACCTTAAATAATTTGGGCTATTTGTATATTTTAGAGGGGAATTATGCCGCTGCTTCGAAGTATTTACATCGGGCTCTTTCGTTAAATCCCGATAATATGTTTACCCTCGAAAATCTGGTTTTATTGGCGGATCGACAATCGAGCAAGGATGATATGATTCGTTTTTTAAATAGAATTCTAGAAATTAACCCGCAACATAAGGGTGCACGGGAAAAGATTTCCAGCTTCTAAACCTTTTTAGAATAGCTACGTTTTATCTTTGCACCTTTCTTTCATTACTATGGCAATTATAATAACCGACGAATGCATTAATTGTGGAGCTTGCGAACCCGAGTGTCCGAATAATGCGATATATGAAGCAGGATCAGAGTGGGCCGTTTCGGATGGCAATACGGTAAAAGGATCGTATCAAATTGAGGGTGGCATCACCGTTGATGCCGATGATAAGTTGACACCAATTTCGGATGAGGTTTATTACATCGTTCCCGACAAATGCACGGAGTGTAAGGGCTTTCATGAAGAGCCTCAATGTGCTGCGGTTTGCCCAGTTGATTGCTGTGTTCCAGATCCGGATCGAGAAGAAAGCGATGAAGTCTTATTGGAACGAAAGGCCAAACTTCATATGTAACAATGAAAAAAGGTCAGTGCGCAATAACCGCCATTCCCATTCGTGCCGAACCTGCTCATCGATCGGAAATGGTTAATCAATTGTTGTACGGAGAAACGTACGAAGTACTTGAGGAAACATCCAAAGATTGGTTAAAAATTCGCGGTGATTTTGATGGATATGAAGGGTATATGGCATCCAACCAATTTACCCAAGTGGTATTTTCTAGCAAGAGTGTATCCAACGTATACCCTTTTCAAATCGTTGATAATAAGATGATTGCCTTTGGTTCTTTCATCGAAGAACCATCAAATAATCGGACGAATATTTCTTTGATTCAATGCGCTGAGCAATTTTTAAATGTTCCGTATTTGTGGGGAGGAAGAAGCCCTTTGGGCATTGATTGTTCCGGGTTTACTCAGGTTGTTTTCAAAAGCTATGAGCAAATTTTGCCAAGAGATGCATCGCAACAGGCAACGATTGGAATTGAAATTCCATTTGGAACACATAAAGAGAAAGATCTTGCGTTTTTTTCAAACAAAGAGAATAAGGTAACCCATGTAGGTATTCTTTCCACTGAAAATCGCATCATACATGCCAGTGGAATGGTGCAATATGATCGGTTTACAATAGCTGGAATCGAACATCAAGAAACACTTAAATTAACGCATAAACTGCATTCCATTCGCCGAATTGCGCAGTAATCAAGGCATTTGTTTTTCAATGATTTAATTGGCATATTGCACGCTCACAAAGAGCTAGCACAATGAGCAATACATCAGAATCCTGGGGATCGAGGGTTGGACTAATTTTGGCAATGGCAGGCAATGCCGTTGGATTGGGCAACTTTCTACGCTTTCCGGTAAAGGCCGTTGAAAATGGGGGAGGAGCCTTCATCATCCCATATCTAGTTTCGTTCTTGCTTATGGGTATTCCGTTGCTCTGGATCGAATGGAGCATGGGCCGATTTGGTGGCCGCTACGGAGATCATAGTACTCCGTTTATTCTCGACAACATGGCAAAGAAAAAGCTGTGGAAGTACTTCGGTATTTTTGGAATCTTCACCAACATGGGCGTAATGGCCTATTATACATACATAGAATCTTGGACGCTCACCTATACCATCAAATCAATGCTTGGCTCGTTTCATGGCGTAGATATAGCAACTGTGGGAACTATGTTTGATGAGTACGTAGGCATGTCGGGTGGGGTAAATGTACCCGTACTTGCCATCGGCGCTTTTTTATTAACGTTATCGATTAACATATACATTCTCTCCAAAGGATTAAGTGGTGGAATTGAAAAGGTGGCTAAGATTGCAATGCCAATCCTCATTGTGATGGGTGCCTTTCTGGCCATTATTGGCATTACCATGGGTAGAGGTGGAGATTGCACCGATTGCAACTCATTTGCAGGTCTCGACTTTTTATGGACACCGCAATACGATAGTTTAAAAAACCCGAAAGTTTGGTTGGAAGCAGCCGGACAGATCTTCTTCACCCTTTCTGTGGGAATGGGAACCATCCAATGTTATGCCAGTTACGTTAAGAAAAACGACGACATTGCCTTGAATGCAATGAGTGCCGGTTGGATGAACGGCTTTGTGGAGATTGTTTTAGGAGCTTCGGTTGTTATACCAATTGCGGTTGGGTACTTAGGTTTGGATTGGGTTCGTGAAAACGCAAACTTCATGATGGCTTTCAAAACGATGCCGTACTTGTTTGATCAATGGGGTCAAGTTATTGCCATTGTCGCAGGTGTATCTTGGTTTGGTTTGTTATTCTTTGCTGGTATTACTTCTTCCTTAGCTATGGGAACTCCGTGGATGGGCTTTGTTCAAGACGAGTTCAAATGGAGTCGGAATAAGGCCGCGTTAATGTTGGGTCTAGTTATTTTAACAATTGGTTTACCTACCATCGTCTTTTTTGAATATGGCGTGTTTGATGAATACGATTACTGGGCCGGAACGGTCTCGCTGGTCATATTTGCACTGGTGGAGGTCATACTCTTTTCGTGGATCTTTGGCATGGATAAGGGTTGGAAGGAGATTAATTACGGCGCCGATATCAAGGTTCCGTTGGTTTATAAGTTCATTATCAAGTACATAACACCCGTATTTATTTTGGTAATTTTTATTGCATCACTGGCTACACCTAAAGACGGCAATTGGTCGGCTGCGCTAAAAGGAGATTGGCAATTGGATCAGAACTCCATTATTGGAAAGGTGTTAAACATTGGCATTGAACACAACACCGCGTACTTTGCTGATCATAAAGAATCAGAGTACACAGGTGTGGTAAAAGGCATAACCGATGACAAAGGCAAGTTTTTAGTTGAGTTTGATGCACCTAAGGTATATTACTCGAAAGCAAATGGGGCCATTGTTAAGAAAGAACCGGGTTCCGACGTTGTGTATACAACCATCGATTCGACTGAGGTTAAAAAGATGTATTTCAACAATGAAGCAAAGGTTCTTATTAAAGAGGGAGAATCGGTTAGTGCTGGTCAAGTAATTGCAAACGGCAGCTTTATTAACCGGATTTTCTTTATAAACTTATCGAGGTTTATCTTGTTACTTACCTTTGTAGGACTTGGGTTTATGGTGTGGAGAGCAGCAAAGTTGAGAAAGGCCGCAAAAATTTCTAATCCAACCGAATAAGAAACGAATATGAATACATCAGCACTCATTTTAATGATAACGGTACAAGTATTGGTTACAGTAATTACAGGCTATCTTTTTTATAAGGTATTAACTACACCACCCAACCCAGAACCCGATTCGTACAGCGACAACGACGATGTTGAGCGTTAACGAAACAAACTATGCATACAATCGATTTTATATTCTTATCCTCGCCCGATCCGCATTCGCTCAACTTTAAAATCTTGTTGATTGCCTCGGAAATTATCATTCCGATTATTGTAGGAGTGGGCGTTTATTATATTTTTAAACCCATTTTTAATAAAGAAAAGGCCAAGGCTGAGGCGAAGCAAAGTGAAAAATCTGCTCAAAACAAAGAGTCGGAAGACCAAGCCTAAGGGGTGAAAATATTCCTAGGGTATTTGGGAAATGTCTATGTTTGAAGTTACGAGTCCTTTTTTAGTTGGATTCATTTTGTAAACAAGTCTTTGTTGTATGAAAAAGAATCAAACACCTTCCTTCCCTCAATTATTTCGTTTTAAAACAAAGTTCAACTTGTTCTCAAATCAAGGATACCTCTTGCTGTTTCTATTTTTGGCCTCGGGTTGCACCTATTATAAGGTTACTACGTCTGCTACGCCCACGCTGCCAACAATTCAAGGCGATGAGCAACCGGGCGCATGGTAGACGTCTTTCCTTTAATGGGTGAGACTTCATGTAAGTGGGTGGTAAAGAAGGCATTAAAGCCCTTAGATGGCCATGAAGAGTTGTAGATGTCCCAAAGGTATTTACCATCAATTTTAAAAGCTCGAATTATTTTTTTTGGCCCAAGCATGGCTTTGAATCGTTTCACAAGGATGAACGTTGCTTGCCATGATTTTATCGGATTCCTATACGCCTTAGCACCCAACTTGTGTGCTGCTCTGCCTTTGGCTTTGGTAAAACGTTCGTTATGAACGAAACCACTTGCCAATAAAGCACTTCTTTTTAGGCTTCTTTTCTGTGGTTGGCGGTGGGTCTGATTCAGATGTTTCGATTACATCTCCACCGTAAACGGAATCGAAGTCTTTCAGTTCATTCATCAAAAGGTGTGCTGGTTTAAAGCCCAGCATTCTCAAGTTTACGGTTTCCGAATTGGCTTCCACTAAAAGCATGGAAGGGTAGGTAGAAACGTTGAATTTATCCCGTACATCCATGCCATCGAAGTAGTCAACATCCACCTTTAAGGCGATGTACTTCGCATTGATGAAATCACCCACTTCTACATTTTGAAAAGTAGTTTGTTCCATTTCCACACAAGGTTTGCACCAATCCGCCCGAAAATCAATGAAAAGCAATTTGTTTTCAGTCTTCGCCTTATCTACTGCTTCCGCATAAGTTCCTTCAAAGAAAACTACTTGGGCCTTCGCCACGGTTGAACTAACAAATAGTACAACGGTAAGAATTAAAACGGCTCTTAGATTCATATCTCCAATGGTAACGAATATTAGAGATTGATATTGGGTAGGATGTAAACAGCACTTTAGAAACGTTCAAAAAATAGGAGCGTTCGTTTGTTGGTTCTGAGGTCAAAACGAGTTCAACGGCGCTAATTCTTTACCACAAAAAAGGTGCTTGATTTTTTATACTCAATCACCTTTTAATTTAAACTGTCATCCTGAACTTGTTTCAGGATTGTTTCAGGATTGTTTCAGGATTGTTTCAGGATTGTTTCAGGATTGTTTCAGGAAGGATTATTTGTTCCAGTAGCTTTCGGCAATGCCTAAATGCTTAAGCGTATCGGTATTTAAGTTTCCAACTGGTAAGCCGTTGTCTCTCTGGTATTTAAGTAATCCAGCTTTCGTGTCAACTCCTAAGATGTTATCATATCGAGCGGGTCCAACACTGTATCCTTTGGCAATTAAAGCACGCTGTACTTGACGCACTAAATCGCTGGTAACATATCTTGAACAAACAACCTCTCTGTATTCTGAAAAGCCACCGGCCTTAACCAATGTTCGTTTGCTCACACCCTTGTAAACTGGTGCAATTTCAGTTGTTTGAACTTTAGCAGGAGCTACTTGAACACGTTAATAACTGTAGTGTATTCTGCTGGAACTTCAACCTCAACGGTTTTTGCAGGTTCCACCAAAACACGCTTAGTCATGGTTTTGTATTCTGCGGGAACATCGGTTTCAACACTTTTTGCAGGTGCAACTAGCACTTGTTTTTTAACGGTTTTGTATTGCGCGGCAACTTCTACCAAACACCATACCATGCAATCATCTCCATTTTCTGAAGCACACATTGCATCTTTTTGTTTGATCCACTTAGTTCCAGCCGGTTCAATCATAACTCGCTCGGTACGCCATTCGTACTTAGCGGGTATAGTTGCAATTTTCTTAGAGGCTTCTTTAACTAAAACGCGTTCAGTACGAGTTTCATATTTGGCTGGAATAACCGTAAGTTTTTTGGAAGCTTCTTTAACTAAAAGACGTTCGGTACGAGTTTCAAATTGAGCTGGAACAACAGATTGAGTTGTGCTCGCTTCTTTTACCAGAACTTTTTCCGTTTCGGTTTTCCATTGATCAGGAATGTAGCACTTTGCATAACATTTACCTGGTGTAGCATTCGCCGGCAAATCCGGGTGTACCGATACTAAAGTGCCTATTGAAACCAACGGCGCGCTTAGAATTAACGATGGTTTTCTAATTTTTACTTTTACATTGAAATAATACTGTGCATCCTACAACTACATAGAACAAAAAAAAGTTTCATTTTATCTCCATGAATGCAATAAATACACTAAGTATTTTGAGACACCTGCTAGCTTTCTCTTTCAGATGGAGCGTCGGTTTCGGGCTGAACATTTGAGGAAGTTGCGTCAGATTCATCGGTAGGTTCAGATATTTCCACAACTTGCTGGGCATTTACATCCAACTTGGCAAACAAGTCGCGTTTGAAGAGTAGAATGCTAAAAACACCAATGCTAATGGCTGCATCGGCTATGTTAAAAATAGGGCGGAAGAAGATAAATTCATCCCCTCCCCAATACGGAAACCAATTGGGATAATGGCCCGTAATTACAGGGAAATAGAACATGTCTACGACTTTTCCTTTAAAATAACCGGCATATCCAGGTTCATCACCCGACCAAGCGGCAATCGAATTGCTCATGCTTTCGGTAAACCAAGAACCATAAAAAACACTATCTATGATGTTTCCCAATGCTCCAGCTAAAATGAGCGACACTAAGACCACGGTAGAAACGGTGGCTTTATATTTCTTAATTTGAATGTAGAGATAGTATAAGATTCCAGAAACAGCAATAAGCCGAAAAAAAGTTAGGGCTAACTTACCCCATTGACCTGGCAATTCTTTGCCAAAGGCCATTCCATTGTTTTCGGTAAAATGGAGTAAAAACCAATCGCCAATTACCGAGCGTTCTTCGCCGTAATACATATTGGTCTTTATCCAAAACTTTAAAAACTGATCGAGGCACAAAACGGTAACAACCACTAAAAAAGTGATTAACAGTTGTTTGCGGATCCTACGAGGAGAAGTACTTTCTTCCAACAATGAACTTTGCTTATTTGTACTGATTGATTTTTGCCTCCATACTTTGCGTAGTATGCGGAACGGACTTCAGGCGTTCTTTGGCAATCAATTTACCGGTCACTCGGCAAATCCCATAGGTCTTGTTCTCAATGCGCACCAAGGCCGCTTCAAGGTTTTGTATAAACTTCTTTAAACGAGACGCCAATTGGCTGGTGCTTTCTTTTTGCAAAGTAGATGAACCATCTTCCAACGTTTTATATACACTTCCTGTATCGTCGGTTCCATTTTCATTTTACGTTTGCAAAGAATCAAATAATGTGTTTAATTCTCCTCTAGTTACAGTAAGTTTGTTGTTAATCAACGACTTGAACTCCTGGAGTTCCTTATCGTTATATCTGCTTTTAATTTTGTCCTCCATCGCTAAATATTATATTCTACGTACGAATATCTTAACCGGATTATTATTCAAATCTATTATTTCACCATCCTCCACTTCATCAAAAACTAGGGCCTCAGCCAAAATTTCACCGCGAATATAATCAATATGTTTGTCAATTGCTTGCTTGATTTGGCCCTCAATTTCAACGGTAACTTCAATTCGGTCAGTTACCTCTAACTCATTGATTTTACGCCAGTTCTGAACTTTATTGATGAATTCTCGCGCATACCCTTCTAAGGCTAAGTTCTCCGAAATGGTAAGATCCAGCGCAACCGTTAGCCCTCCTTCAGATTCAACAATCCAACCCGGCATATCGGTAGATGTTATGTTCATTTCATCCAATGTTACTTCAAAGAAGCTGCCATCGGCCAGCGTCAAACTTAAATTCTCATCCAATTCTAACGTTGTGATTTGTTCTTGGCTTAAATTGGAGCAAGCGGCCATTACCAATTTCATTTTAGCACCGGCCTTTGGGCCTAATTTTTTAAAATCGGGCTTTGCAGATTTAACAATTTGAGTTTCGGAATCTTTGTTTAAATACTCAATTTGCTTAATGTTCACCTCTCGAAGAATAACATCTTCTACAGCCATTAAATCTTCCTGCATTTGTGAAGATGTGACCGGTATTAAAATGCGCCCCAATGGCTGTCGAACCTTAATTTTCTCTTTCTTTCGTATGGCAAGAATCATGGTGGTGGCTTGTTGGGCCAAGCGCATTTTACGCTCCAGATCTACGTTTATATTTGTTGGATCCACTGCTGGGAAAGATGCCAAATGAACGGACTCCTTTTTAGCGCCTTTGGTGATATCTTTATACAAGGCGTCGGCATAAAATGGTGAGAATGAGCTCATTAATATGGAAACATTCTCGATGCATTGGTGCAAAACCTGATAGGCAATCATCTTATCGCTCAAGTCGTCACTTTTCCAAAAACGCCTGCGCGACAAACGTATGTACCAATTGCTTAAATGTTCAACCGTAAATTCTTGGATGGCTCGGGTTGCCCGCGTTGGCTCATAATCATTCATGGCTTCTTCAACTTCTTGGATTAAGCTGTGCAACTTCGAAATAATCCAAAAGTCTAATTCTTGCATCTTTGAGTTATCCAAAACTTCGGAATGAATCTCAAAGCCATCCACATTAGCATAGATCGAAAAGAAAGAGTACACATTTTGAAGAGTGCCAAAGAATTTTCGTTTCGTTTCTTCAATTCCCTCTTCATTAAACTTTAAGTTGTCCCAAGGCGATGCATTGGTTAACATATACCACCGAACCACGTCAGCTCCATATTTATTAATGGTGATGAAAGGATCAACCGTGTTGCCCAAACGTTTCGACATCTTGTTCCCATTCTTATCAAGCACCAAGCCATTCGAAATCACATTTTTGTAAGCAATGCTGTCAAAAACCATGGTTCCAATGGCATGTAAAGTATAAAACCAGCCTCGAGTTTGATCTACACCTTCGGCAATGTAATCCGCCGGAAATGCCTTTCCTTCGTCAATCATGGCCTTATTCTCAAACGGATAATGCCACTGGGCATAGGGCATAGAGCCAGAATCGAACCACACATCAATCAAATCGCTCTCGCGTTTCATGGGCTTACCAGCATCATCGGTGAGAATAATTCCATCTACAATGTTTTTATGAAGGTCGATTTTTGCATAATTGGATGCATCCATATTGCCTGCTTCAAAACCTTCGTACGGGTTGGAAGTCATATTTCCAGCAGAAATGGAAACGGCAATTTCTGTCATTAATTCTTCAACAGAGCCGATAACTTTTACCGTGCTGCCTTCTTCGTTGCGCCAAATCGGCAATGGAATTCCCCAAAACCGAGAACGGCTTAAGTTCCAATCATTGGCATTTTTCAACCAATTGCCAAATCGCCCTTCTCCAGTTGATTTCGGCTTCCAATTAATGGTCTGATTGTACGCATACATCTTATCGCGCACCTTAGTTACTTCAATAAACCACGAATCCAATGGATAATATAGGATGGGTTTGTCGGTACGCCAACAGTTTGGATAGCTGTGCAAGTACTTTTCAACCTTAAACGCCTTATTTTCTATTTTGAGTTGTATGGCTATTTCAACATCTACCGACTTATCCGGAGCTTCTCCATCTGCGTAATATTCGTTCTTAACGTATTTGCCTGCGTAATCGCCCATCCGCATGATGAACTTGCCTTGCAAATCAACTAAGGGCACCGGTATGCCTGTATCGTTCAACACCAGCATTGGAGGAACGGGAGGGTTGGCTTCTTTGGCCACTTTGGCATCATCGGCGCCAAAGGTTGGTGCGGTGTGCACAATACCGGTTCCATCCTCGGTGGTTACAAAATCGCCTGCAATTATTCGATATGCATTTTCTTGCCCTTCAAAGGGTTGAGCAAAAGGCATGAGTTGCTCGTAGCGCATTTCCAATAAATCCGCTCCTGTAAAGGAGCTAACTCGGTAAAAAGGTATGGTTTTGTCGTTCGATTTATAAGCCTCTAAATCTTCCGGCTCGATTACCTCTTTATATTTCCCAGCAAACTGCTTCGACACAAGGTTATCGGCCAAAACCACCTTTATAGGTTCGAAGGTGTATTGGTTAAAGGTTTGGATGCAAGCATAGTTTATTTTTTTTCCAACGGTAAGTGCTGTGTTGGATGGAAGGGTCCATGGCGTGGTGGTCCAAGCAAGTAGATAAATTGAATCCGACCCAAACAACGCCTGCTTTTGAGTGCCGTCTAGGAGTTTAAATTGCGCAACCACCGTTGTATCAGTAACATCTTGATAGGTGCCAGGCTGATTAAGCTCATGCGTACTCAATCCGGTTCCAGCCTTTGGTGAGTAGGGTTGGATGGTATAACCCTTGTAGATTAATCCTTTGTTGTAAATCTGTTTTAGCAACCACCAAACCGTTTCCATGTATTTAGGCTCGTAGGTGATGTATGGGTCGTCCATATCCACCCAATAGCCCATTTTAGCCGTTAGATTGTTCCAAATGTCGGTGTACTTCATCACCGCTTTTTTGCAAGCCTCGTTGTATTCTTCAATGGTTATTTTGGTGCCAATGTCTTCCTTGGTAATTCCAAGTTCTTTCTCAACGCCTAATTCAACGGGCAAACCATGTGTATCCCAACCGGCTTTGCGCTTTACTTGAAAGCCTTGCAAAGTTTTATACCGACAAAAAATATCTTTAATGGTTCGAGCCATTACGTGGTGAATCCCAGGTAGTCCGTTTGCCGATGGAGGGCCTTCATAGAACACAAAAGCCGGACTTCCTTCACGGGTCAATATGCTTTTTTCAAAGATTTTACTTTCCTCCCAAAAATCAGCAATTCGCTCTTCAAGTTCGGCTTGATTCAGCTGTTTGTATTCGTTAAATGGGTTGGTATTTGGGGGTGTTGCTTGCATGTTATTATGTAAAAGAAGGCGCAAAGGTAATATTGGGAAGTTTAAGTTTAAGTTGAAGTCGAAGTTGAATGTGAAATAAAATTCATTGTCAATGTCAAAATCAATGAGAACGGAGGCTAGATTGTATTAAGTTGAAGATGTAAGGGAAATCAAATTCAATGTCAATGTCAATGTCAAATTCAATAAGAATGGTCGACAGATTGAAGTTTTGTAAATACATTATGAATAGCACTATGCTTCAAATCAAAGGGAGATATTAGAAAACCACATAAGCACACATAAAGGGTTTGTTGTGAAAAGAATCACATAATGAACCTAAGGTTGGTACACTCTGCTGAATCTGTGGTATTAAGATTAGATAATCTAGAACCATAAACCAGAAACTCCCATACTATAAAACTATTTACGCTTCTTCGTCGGGGTAAACAATTAATGGGGATTTTTTGCTCTTAGCGCGTTCTTTAGCCTGATCGTACGAAAGAAGCAAGCTTGGCAGTAAAACAAGATTGGATAGGAGTGCAAACACGAGGGTTAGCGATGTGAAGATGCCCAGAGCTATGGTTCCACCAAAAGAAGAACCCGCAAATATGATGAATCCAAAAAATAGAATAACGGAAGTATACACCATGCTCACACCCGTTTCGCTTAACGCTTTTGAAACCGCCTTTTGAATGTTGTACTTATTTCTGCGCAATTCCATTCTGTATTTCGATAAGAAGTGAATGGTGAAATCTACGGCAATTCCAAAGGCAACGCTAAATACCAACACAGTAGAAGGTTTCAAAGCAACGTTGAAATACCCCATACAACCCGCCGTAATTAAGAGGGGTATAATGTTGGGAATGAGCGAGATAACGATCATTCGGAAGCTTATAAAAATAGTAGCCATAATAGAACCAATTACCAAAAAAGCCACCAATAAAGAGATGAGCAGATTGTAATTCAAATAGTCGTTGCCTTTTTGAAAAATAATCGAGGTACCCGTCATAACTATGTCGATCCGATCGGCGCTGTCAACAGGGGTATAGGTAGTGGTTACAACGCTGTGATACGTAGTGTCGAATGTTGTTGAATCATATTCATTAACCGCTATGTTAAGGATCGAGTCGGTTTGTTCCGAATTGTCTTCTCGACTGTGATTGAAAATTGTGTCAGCCATTAAACGAATTTCTTCCTTTAATCGTTTTATTTCTTTAGTGCCAACATCGGCCATTTGCACCGAAATTCTAGCCTTGCTTCGAGAAGAATCGAGCATTGATTCCGAGATTTTCTTGGTGTTCCCATCTTTTGATTTATGGTTGGCTAGGAGATCTAAAATCCGACCCAGCTCTAAATTATTGGGAGTACGATAGTAGTTTGGATTTCCGTCGTGCAATTCTTGTCGGGCAAAGTTAATGACTTGAGCTACCGAAACGGATCTTGAAAGAATGGGGTTGGTAGATAGTTTTTGCCGTTCAAAATAGTCGATTTTACGGAGGATTACAGGATCTTGAATTCCACCGTCTTTTCGGGTATCGATTATTATTTCTAGGGGAAGAACTCCTTTAACATTGCGTTCAAAGAATTTTAAGTCCTTATAAATTACATCCGTTTCAGCAATGTCATCCACCATAAAGCCAATGGCGTTAATTCTTGTCATTCCATAAATCATGGCAACAACTACTGTAATGGTAACGATGTACACAGCCTTTCGCTTTTTGGTAACGATCAAAGAAAGCCGATTCATTAGTTTCTGTAAAAACTTGCTATCTAAGTGTTTAGTTTGATTACTTGACGGCTGAGGAAGGAAGCTAAAAATAACAGGAATCAATATTATGGAAATCACAAAAACCGACATCACACTTAAAAATGCGGTTAATCCAAATTCTTTAAGAACGGTAGAGCCCGTTAACACAAATACCCCAAAACCAATGGCCGTGGTAAGATTTGTAAAAAATACAGCAATTCCAACTCGATGAATAACCCGTTGCAACGCAAGAATTTGGTTGCCATGTGTACGATACTCATCGTGGTATTTATTGAGCAAGTAAATGCAATTGGCAATTCCAATAACCACAATTAATGGTGGCAACAAGCCGATGAACATGGTAATTTTATATCCAAGCAAGACCAGAATCCCAAAACTCCAAACAACACCAACCGCCACAACCAACATGGAAAACACCAAGGTATATATGCTTCTGAAGAAAAACAATAAGATGAGGGCCGTTATGATAAACGATAGGAGGGTAAACATTTTTAGTTCATCTTGAACTCGGTTTGAGAACTTCGTTCTAATGTAGGGTAAACCGGAGAAGTGTGCTTCAACCTGATGTTTTTTGCAAACATCATTAACCTGATCTACCAAATTGGTCACAAAGGCAATGCGTTTTTTCGAATCAAGAATTTCTCGCTTAAGTGTTACGGCCATGAGCGTAAAGTTGCTCTCCTTAGTAAATAATATGCCGTCGTAAAAGGTAAGATTCCGTATGGCGCCTAAAAGCGAATCGAGCTCTTCCTTACTTGAAATAGGTCCATTTATGATTTGCCGTTGTGCAAAGGCGTCTACTGTGAAAGTATCTTCTCCTAAAATGGATTGCTCTGTGGTAAGCACAAAGGTTGGCACGTTGGCCATCGATAAAATTTGCTCAATACCAGGCTTCTTTTCTATTGAATCAGAGAGAGCACACCAATCGTTAAAAAAGGCAGGATCCAACAGCTTTTCGGTTTCAATACCAATTACTAAGACTTTACCATCATCACCAAAGGTTTTTTTGAAATCTTGGTAGAGCTGATACTCTTCGTCGTTGTCGGGAATAAACTTAGGGTTGTCGTACGTAAGCTCAACAAAACTGGCCTTATACCCCATAAATACGGAGATAAGCGCCAGTAGCACAATGAGTACAATGCGATTACGTATGATTAGAACTGAAAACTTTTCCCACATCTTACTTCAAAACGGTTGCAAAAGTAGGAATTAAGTAGAAAACCACGGTGAATTATTTCAGACAATTCTATGACCGAGCTCATGGGTTTACAAGATACTTCTCCGAAACCAATTTGTTTAAGGAAGTACGGGCTTGCAAAACGTAGATGGCTGGTTTTAAGTTTTTTACAACATAGTTATTGGTAGGTGATCCGCTTAACCACGTCATTATTGGTTTGCCTTCGATGGTTTGAATTGACATATCTTGGATTGACGTAGCGTATTTGTCGGAGATTTTAAATTCGAAACGGTTCGAAGAATTTTGAATTATTACAAAAAATGGAGAAGAAAGCTCCATTCCTTTCTGTACATCCAATACCAAACCGCAACTGGCAAGTTCTTCTTGAACTTGATTGCGAATCGAATTAAAATGAAGGTAGAGTGAATCACCGGGGCAAGCCGTGGCGCAACCATCTCTGTGCCCCGCAAGCCTTTGCAGCGCAGAACCGTTTATATCTGGATGGTTTGCCCGACCAAATGGGTTGATCTGGTCTTTATAACACTTCCATGTTAGCAGGTCTTTTACCGAGTTTAATGAAGCTTGTGTTGGACGTACTTCTTGGTAATTTCCCAATACGCAAATGCCCATGGTTCCGGTATTTTTTCCACAAAAGTGTGCTCCTTTTACATTGTCAATATCTGCCACTCCTTGAGGATCTCTTCCTTCAAATATTACTCCGTTTTGAGCAACTAAAAAGTTATAGCCAATGTCATCCCAACCATTGGTTTGCGTATGCAGTAAATAGATGTTGCGCACCACATTTGTATATTCAGTAGAAGTATTTGATCCGGCCGCGTGGTGAATGATGCAATGGGCCACTTGGTTCACTTCACGTTGTCCCACAGGGTCTGGAAGTCCTTCTCTCCATTCCGTTCCTAAAACCATCGCGGGTTTTTCACAGAGAGCATTTCGTTTTTTTAGGTAGTTGGTGTAATTGAGTTGGATGGGTGGAGCGTACAATACATAGATTCGAATCTTCCCTTGCATCGAACCGCTGTAAAGATTAAAAGAATTTTGAACCTTGTTAGGAATGACAAACGAAGATCGAATGACCTTATCGGGCTGGTCCATGCCATGCAATGAGTCGAGGGTAAAGTGCTCACCTTCTGCACTTTGATACCATGCTCCAAATAAATCTTTGCCATCCAGGAGTTCAATCACAAAGCTCGTAAACGGATGGTCGAAGGTGATGTTGGTATAGGTTGTGTGTGCCTTTACAGTGAGATCGTACACCTTAACAAAGGGGTGTTGAGCGCTGGTTAAGGAGTCTTGATGTGCATCTGCCAATTCGGTAAATGGGCGTGGCACCTCGGTTACAACTAGGACGTTTTTATTGGTAAAGGCAGAAATGCCCCAACCCAAGGTCAAAGAAGCAAAAGCCAGCAATACGTATTTTAGTTTTAGCACAACTGTTAATTTTCAACGAATTATTTGGATCTGCAAGGTTTATTTACCTCCGCTCGACAGTTAAACAATGATTATTCAAAAATAGGGCAGATGCAGTTGGCATTTGTGCCTGTCTTTCCACGTATGCGTCATTTTGTATACGGAAAATTGATGATGGAGAATTGGAAATGGAAAATGGAAGTAAGAATGGTTAGTTCAATGTATATGCTTAGCTCGGTTGAAGCGACGCCAAGATTACATGAACGATTAACCTTTTCCCGAGCTGAAGCACGGGGCCATTCATAGGTTCCGCATACAATCATACTTGTTGACCAAGCCTGTAAGATATAGCTGATGGCCGGCTTCATTGGATGGACACCTTAATTACAAGACCATTGACCTTTCCCCGAGCTGAAGCACGGGGCCATTCATAGATTCTGTATAAAATCAAATGCATTTGACTTTGTGTAAGATGCTGTTGGGATTCAGCTCTGTAGGAGCGGCACCTCAATAACAAAAACATTCACCTTTCCCCGAGCTAAAGCACGGGGCCATTCATAGCTTCTGTATAAAATCAAATGCATTTGACTTTGTGCAAGATGTTGTTGGGATTCTGCTCCGTAGGAGCGACACCTCAATAACAAAAACATTCACCTACCCCCAAGCTGAAGCACGGGGCCATTCATAGGTTCCTCATTCAATCAAAATATATCCCAAAGATCGTAACAATAACGTCAATAGTGTCATCATGAAAACCCCGTACAGAGTAAATAGATCCTGATCCACGCTGCGTTATCAGGATGACATTTGAGGAAACAAGCATATCCATCATGTCCATCATATCATCTTAAAAATCCTGTACAGACAAAAAACTCCATCGGAGCGGCACCTTTTTAAACCAGAATAAAATGAAACTCAGCGTTGAACAAGGTCAACCGTTGATTAAAAAATTAAATTCAACCATAAACCATAAACCAGTAAACAAGTTAACCATAAACAAGTTAACCATAAATTTTTATTCCCCCAACCTCCCAATCTCCTCCAAAAAACCATCAAAAATCTTCGATTGCCCAGCCAAAATCTGCGCGCCAAAAATGGGAATATTGCCTCCAACACCCTTAAAATCAGATACTTTACCACCGGCACGTTCTACCAAATAAGCACCAGCTGCTACATCCCAAGGCGATAAGTCAAACTCAAAGAAAGCATCAAATCGACCGCAGGCAACATAGGCTAAATCAACGGCGGCACTGCCCAGTCTGCGAACTCCTCGTGTATTCATTATGCAGTAATTCAAGATTCGGTCAAAGTGGTCTTTATGCTCGAAAGTGTAGTATGGAAAGCCGGTGGCAATCAAGCAATCGTTGAAATTTTCGGACGAACTGACGCTAATTTCCACGCCATTACAACGGGCCGCTGTTTGATCGGTTGCGGTAAACAACTCATCTCGATTAATCTCATATACCCAAGCCCCAACGGTTATGCCACTATGTTGCAAGGCCAATGAAATGCTGTAAACCGGTATACCATGTACAAAGTTGGTGGTTCCGTCAATGGGGTCTAATATCCACCGAAAAGGTTTGTTGCCCTTCGATTCACCTGATTCTTCTGCCAAAAAATCAGCATCGAGCAATGGAGTAAGCGAAGCAATTATTTCCTTTTCAACAGCAACATCCATGTCGGTTACCAATTGATTCAAGCCTTTGATGTCCAGCTGCTTAAAGCTTCGTTTGTTTTCATCGAAATAGGTTTTCTTAACCCGTCGCAAAATCGTACAAACCTTATCCTCCAATCCAATATAATCCAACATAAAATCTATTATCTATCTCGTTCAACATCCTTTAACATCTTTTCTCCAATTTATGCCATAGGTTCAATACACACCATTCAAAATTTATAATTCAAAATCCAAAATTATTTTTACCATATAAGAACATATAAGGAGTTTATTGTCGAGTGAGAAACACATAAGTTCGCATAAGAAAGTCTATCTCAATGACAATTTTAATTCAAAATTCAAAATTTATAATTCAAAATTCCCCAAAGAACAAAGCCGATCACAGACAATCCCGCACGCCACAGCCGCATTTAGGCTTTCAGCACCACCAAAGCGTGGAATGGAAATACTTCTTTTATTTTTTGAGGCATCCAACACGTCTTGAGAAATTCCATTGGCCTCATTGCCAATAACAATAATACCCGGTTCCATTTGGGTTAATTGATGCAAATCTTCACCATCCATTTGCGTCAAATAAACAGGCAAGTTGCTCTCAGCCAAAGTTATAGATAAATCTACAACCCGCACATCGCAACGAGTAAAGCTGCCCATGGTGCTCGATATGGTCTTTGGATTGTACAATTCAACGGTATTTGCTGAGCAGAGCACCGTTTTAATACCATACCAATCGGCAATGCGAATGATGGTGCCCAAGTTGCCAGGATCAGAAATGTCGTCGCAAGCCAAATACCACGAGTTCTTGTTAAGATTACATCCTTCGATTAATTCTAGGACATTCACCACAGCTAACATCGGCGAAGAATTCTTAAAAGTGCTCATCCGATCTAAATCGGTTTGTGAAACAAATGATATTGTTCCACCAAAATCAGAAAGGGCAGTTGGCACTTCATAGCCAACTTGAATAAATAATTCATCAACCCGATACGCACTATTTATTACTTCGCACACAGATTTTTCGCCTTCAACAACAAATTGACCGTATTTTTGACGATACTTTTTGTTGTGCAACGACTGAATAAATTTTATACGATTTTTACTGACCAATCAAAAGGTTTTAAGTGGGCAAAAATAAGCATGCTTTTGCTTTTGGTGGTTACCGTTGCCGGTTGCAATTTAACCAAGCTGGTTCCAGAAGATCAATACCTCCTGCAAAACAACAAGGTGAGGAGCATTAAAGATGCCGCCAGCAAATCCGAAATCTTAGAACAGGTACGCCACAAGCCCAATCGACGAATATTCTTTGTTAAAACCCATCTCATAGTTCACAAAATTGGCAAGGCAATCCACTTGCCCAAACCCATTGGAGAAGCACCCATTGTGTTGGATTCGGCTAAAATTATCAGCTCCACCCAAAGCATTAATCGCTACTTGACTAAGAAAGGCTATTTCGACAATGAGGTGACTTTTCAGGTTAAAAAAAGTTTTGGGGCACGGGTTTTTGGACAGCGAAAGCGTAAGGTTATCTATCGAATTAACGAGGGCAACCCATATTTAGTGGACACATTAAAAGTGTTTTGTACCGATTCTGTGCTTAACGAAGAAATGAAAACGGCCATCCAAAAAACACTGATAAAAAAAGGTGAACCGGTGAGCTTTGACAGGATGTCGGAGGAGCGATCACGATTAAACACCTATTTTAAGAACATTGGTTTTTATTATTTCAATCCTTCCATGATAAGTTTTGTATTGGATACAACCTTAGGGAATCACAGAACGGCCGTTGAAATGTACATTAAAAATGTTGGTGATCAGCGCGTTAAACAAACTCGAATTGCGAATGTTCAGGTGAATGTTTCCGGCATTGAGCTTTCATCCGACAGTTTTGTGGACGCCAACCGAGGGATAACCTTCCACTTAAACAACATGCGAATTACAACCGACGTATTGGCAAATAACATCTTGTTTAAACGCGATA
>JBLHHI010000053.1:0-17500 GCA_047614125.1 Bacteroidia bacterium
AGCGATACCTCAGTTCTTGCGGCTTTGAGTCGAAATAAAGATTGGAATAAAATGCAAATCGTGGTTGATGTTACGGGCAGTATGTCGCCCTACATGGCACAGCTGACGCATTGGATTGCCTTAAATAAAAATATAGCTCGAGTTGAAGATTTTATTTTTTTTCAAGACGGCGACAACAAACGAGATCTGTTAAAAAAGACTGGAAACGTTGGAGGTATTTATTATGTTAATACGCTTTGTTTGGATAAGATTTATGAAGGAATGCAAGAAGCCATGCGCAACGGTGGAGGCGGAGATGCTCAAGAAAACGATGTAGAAGCAATTCTGTAAGGAATAAAGCAAAATGCGGATGCTAACGAAATTGTGCTGGTAGCCGATAATTTTGCACCCATTCGCGACTACAGTCACATCTACCGAATTAAGAAACCGGTTCATGTAATTGTATGTGGTTCGTATGGCTTGATTAATACCCAATACCTCGATTTGGTGTACAAGACTAAAGGCACCATTCACACCATGGAAGAAGACATTAATAAGCTGTATGAATTAAATGAAGGACAATCCATTGTTATTGGTGAAACTTCGTACCGAATTTCAGGCGGTAAGTTTAAGGTGATTCGGTAAACTCCTTATCCACGCCTTATTTAAACATTTTTCGCGCGTCGCGTACAAAGTCTCTAAATCCGGTGGTTGATGAAAGCATCTTTTTGAGTTCAGAGAACACCGATTTGTTTACGGATGGTTGTTCGTAGCTAGGTGCTTTCAATGGAGGAAGTTCATCGGTACTTGGAGGTTGCAAATCGGGTACGGTTTTGATGCCCAAGAGGTCGTCTACTTCCAAAAAACGCTTTCGAGACCGATGCGTATACCCCAATTTTTCTTCCGTAAGTCCAAGATTGTTCAAGGTAATTTCATTGCCTGGATCCAATTCATTCGACTTAGTATAGTCGCTAACAGCGCCTTCCGTATCTCCCAACTTGTCCTTTACATAGGCTCTGCACGCATAGCGGTATCCATTTTCTGGATCCAGTTCAACCGCCATGTTCAAATCACTCAATGCCGACTTGAATTTTAAATGAAACTTACAAACCCCACGTTCCGCAAAATATTCGGCATTCGAATCATCGCTGGCAATGCATACGTTCCAAACACCCATGGCTTCTTCGAAGCGGCGTTCTTTTTGAAGGCAGTATGCTTTAATGCGCTGAATATCAACGGGAAGCTCAATGTTTTTATCCATGCTGCTCAGTTCTTGCAGACATGCTTCATGCTGTTGTTTTTCAAAATTGGTAACCAGGGTTGCAAATCGATCTTCCATGCGTACTGTTTTCTTATTGGTGCAATAATAGGATAACAGGTGGAAAGGATGATTGGTTTTGGGAGATAAAAGCCAAGAAGTAGATCATCAACCTATAATTTTGTTGTTAACAAAAGCATGGTGATCATACCCCTGTTCTTTCAAGTTAACCAATGCATCGGGATCTGTTTTTAATGGTTTGTAATTTTTTTTTAAACTGACAAAAATGTATTACTCAATGCTTATATTTGACTTTCAAATAATGATAAGCCTTATGAAATCTGCACACACACACACAACCGCAGCCGGTCAGCTCTAATTTTTCTTCTTTGGACTGCATTATCTCTATCGCCTAACGGTGATGTATTGGCTCAAGGCCCAAACGAAGGTGTTAGTCTTAAGTCCTGTTTTCAACACATTTATTTCACCTCCAATGCTAAAACGGTAGACATGCTTCCTTCAGGCCAATTGCAGTTTATTCCGGCATATTTGTTTGGAGCAAGTCCAGATTATTGGCACATTGAAAGATACAATGGTGTGGATCAATGGAAGCCCGTAGATTACCTTAGTTCGGGGCTTTCCAATTCAGTTTTTAATCAAGTTTATGATCCTGCTTCTGGTAAGGTACTTGTTGAAGCCATTGATCACGAGTCAAGTAGTCAGGTATTTAACTCGAATGTTTTTGACCTTGGCGATGACCTAGAATACCCGTACATCATCTTTACTCCTTATCATATTACGCCCAATCCAAACACTTTAGATCCAGGAAATAACACCCTAACGGCGCATATTAAGCCACCCAGTGAACTCATTACGTTTAAACCCGGCGATGACGAAGAATGTTATAATTTTAACAATATGAACGTTTGGAAAATCCATGATATAGAAGGATTTTGTGGTTTTATTAATGGTGGTATTTCCATTGCCCAACCGGTTCCAGCAGGGTTTGATCCTTCATTCTCAACGACATTTGATTTTAATAATTCCTTTAGCTTGGAAGAACCGTTAACTCATTGCGATGACTGTATAATTGCTACTGCACCAGCCAGCAACCCAGACCCGGTTCCTTGTGGCTGTGTTAAGTACACTCTTGAAATACGGATAGAACCGTGCACCGAAGCTCCTCCTGGATGTGAGGCCTTGGAGTTTACAGAAGAGATTCAAGTTTGCTGTCGATGCGATGTACGTGAAGAATTTCCAAACGATTAATTAATACCATAAAAAATTTATTATGAAAATCCAGAACATCTCATATTTAGTTTTGCTCATGGTATTTACGTCGGTAAAAGTAAATGCCCAGTATCGTCGATACACAGATATTGAAGTTAAGTTTTTAAGTCCGGCAGACGGCACAGAAATTCAATCGCCCGAATGGATACACATTGAATTTTCAATTAAAAACTTAGGCCCAGATTCTATTTATACCGGCGACAGCTGTGCTTACATACTAATGACAACCGACGGAATCGTTTATGCCCCCCGTCGTTTTGCACTTCAACAAGACATATTTCCCATGGATAGCGTAATCATTCGTGATTCCATTTATAAAAATTCTAAACGGTTCAAACAGGAGTTTGTCTTAGTGTTTCGCCACGAGGTCGCAATTTTTGCTATTGCCTCTGAACATGGACCGCTAGATGGAGAGTTTGAAGTCGATCGACACAACAATCGTCCATCCATAACATTTTTTCACCTTGGTCATGTAAGTGCTGAAACACTCATTCAATCAAATGATGATGCCATTATATGTTATCCTAACCCAACATCCGGTTATATTCAAATTAGGGGAATACCAAAAACAGAGGTGGAAGCAGTTTATCTTCAATCCTTGGATGGTAAAAAGGTGCTGATCGACATTGATAATGGCAAGTATATAAACTTAGATAATGCGGGTAACGGATTGCACATTCTGGAGTTGCATACGCTTGATGGAATCGTTAGGAAAAAAGTATTAATACTAAGAGAATGAGGTACGTATTTCAACTTATTCTGATTGTTTGCGGAATGCAAGCTTTTGCACAAGGCAGAGCTTGTGATGCCACGTGTGCCATTTTAAGCCCAATTCCAACGGAAGTAATTCAAAGTCCAACAGTATATGATTGCCAAGTAGCTCTTATTAATCTTGGGCCAGATACCATAAAGCCGGGAGATGAATATTCAATTGGTGTTGAGTTTGGCGCAATGGTTTACTTTCCCAGTTTTGGTAAATTTACGGAAACAATTTTACCAGGTGATTCTGTTTTTAGAACAAAAACCTTGAATGTTAACCTAGTGGGAAATGTTGTAGAAGCAAAGTTTTGTGCAGAAGTTCTCTTTTGGCGTGGTGGTTATGACAGCCTGAAATTAGAGACGCCTCAAGGTCGTAAAAACAATAAGGTGTGCATTGAGGTGGAACACCGCGATCAGAACTACGGTTTATCTTCCAATAAACCACCACTTGATGTCTATGTTCTGATCTACCCAAATCCTGCATCCAAACTAGTGCAAATAAACTCAGATTTAGAGATTAAATCAGTCGAGCTTTTTAATGCCTTGGGGCAGAAAGTCAACGTGCCAACAATGTTTAACCAAGATGCGCAAAGGTTCGACCTGGTGGTTGCTTCATTGCCAAAAGGTTTGTATTACGTTCATGTAGAATTGGCATCCGGCATTGTGCGTAAGCCTATTGTTGTTAGTAGGTGACGTATCTTTTTTGATGTTAGAGTAATCAGCAAACGCACATTCACAGTACGCTACATTCTAAAAACAGTTTCTATTTCGTACAAATCATTCTACCAATTGTGCCCAAAAAATAATTTTGCATGCAATGTAAGTCGGTTAACTTTGTTGCTTTAACATAGTAGTAACTCTCTTACATTAATGAAAAATAAGTACTTCGACTTAATTGACCAAACTTTTAACTTCCCACAAGAGGAGTTTACTGTAGACGATGATCACACATTGAGCTTTCATGGAATTTATTTAATGGACTTGATTAAGCAATATGGAACGCCTTTGAAGTTTACGTATTTGCCAAAAATTTCGGAAAATATTAAACGCGCTAAGAAGTGGTTTAATGTGGCCATGGCCAAGGTAGACTACCAAGGTAAGTACAATTACTGCTATTGCACCAAGAGTTCGCACTTTCGATTTGTGATGGAAGAGGCATTGAAAAATGAGATTCATATTGAAACCTCTTCGGCCTTCGACCTGGAAATAGTAAAGACCTTGTACGAAGATGGATTAATCAATCAAAACCAGTTTTTGGTGTGCAATGGTTATAAAACGCCCGGCTACCTCGAACGGATTGCCGAAGCGGTTAACGGAGGATTTACTAACTGCCATTCCATAATTGATAATACGGAAGAGTTCGACCGATTGGCTTCGTTAATTCCTGGTGAGTTCAACATTGGAATTCGAATTGCAGCTGAAGAAGAACCTAAGTTTGAATTTTACACGAGCAGGTTAGGGATTGGTTACAAGGATATTACGCCGTTTTACTTGGAGAAAATTAAAGAAGTCCCCAACGCAAAATTGAAGATGTTGCACTTCTTTATTAATACCGGTATTAACGACACGGCCTATTACTGGAACGAATTGCACAAGTGTTTAAAGGTGTACTGTCAACTCAAAAAGGTGTGCCCCGAGCTCACAAGCTTAAACATAGGTGGAGGTTTCCCAATTAAAAGATCCCTCACCTTCGATTACGATTATGCCTACATGGCCGAAGAAATTGTGGCTCAGATAAAGCAAGTGTGCAACGAAAGTGAAGTTCCAGAACCTGATATATTCACAGAATTTGGGTCTTTTACCGTAGGCGAAAGCGGCGCTACTATATACAGTGTCATTCATCAAAAGCAACAAAACGATCGAGAAAAGTGGAATATGATTGATGGAAGCTTTATGACGACCCTGCCTGATGCTTGGGCCATCAACCAGCGCTTTGTATTGTTGCCAATAAATGGTTGGGACAGATCGTATGAGCGTATTTTATTGGGCGGATTAACCTGCGACAGCGATGATTATTACAATTCGGAGCAACACGTAAATGCCATTTACATGCCTAAGTACGATCAAGAAAATCCTTTATACATTGGCTTTTTTAATACCGGTGCCTACCAAGAATCTTTAAGTGGTTTTGGAGGAATTCAGCACTGTTTAATACCTTCGCCAAAACACATCATTATCGATAGGGATGCTGATGGCGCATTATTTACAAGAATTTATAGCAAGGAACAGAGCCATAAGAGCATGCTCAAGATTTTGGGGTACTAAGTAAACAAACGCAATATGCGTGATTAGTCACCCTGAACTCGTTTCAGGGTCAGGCTCAAATTCAATGAGGAAGGCCGAAATGGTTTCAGAATTATTCTAAGGATTAAGACAATGGCAAACGAAAAACACATAACCAACTTTATTGAAAAGTACTTTTTACACTTTAATTCCGCTGCTCTGGTGGATGCAGCCGATGGCTACATCGCCCATTTAGATGCCGGTGGAAAGATGATGATAACTCTGGCAGGAGCTATGAGCACGGCAGAAATGGGCAAGATTTTGGCCGAAATGATTCGGCAGGATAAGGTTTCGATTATCTCTTGTACGGGTGCAAACCTCGAGGAAGATGTGATGAACTTGGTAGCCCATTCTCATTACAAACGTGTGCCCAACTATCGAGATTTAACCGCTCAAGATGAATGGGACTTACTCGAAAAAGGCTTAAACCGAGTTACCGATACGTGCATTCCCGAAGAAGAGGCTTTTCGAAGATTGCAAGATAAGATTTATAAACAGTGGAAATCTGCCGAACAAAAAGGAGAGCGCTTCTTGCCGCATGAGTTTATGTACAAGATGTTGTTGAGCGGTGATTTAGAGCAGTTTTACGAAATAGATCCCAAAGACAGTTGGATGCTCGCCGCAGCTGAAAAGAACTTGCCGATTATTTGTCCGGGTTGGGAAGACTCTACCATGGGAAACATCTTTGCCAGTTATTGCATTAAGAGCGAGTTGCAAACTTCTACCGTTAAATCCGGCATTGAATACATGATTTATTTAACGGAATGGTACCGAGCCAACAGTGGGGGCAAAGGGGTTGGATTTTTCCAGATTGGAGGCGGAATTGCCGGCGATTTCCCAATATGCGTTGTGCCAATGATGTATCAAGATTTAGAATGGACGGACGTTCCGTTTTGGAGTTACTTCTGTCAGATTTCAGATTCAACCACCAGCTATGGCTCTTATTCGGGCGCCGTTCCAAACGAGAAAATTACCTGGGGCAAGTTGGATATGGATACGCCAAAATTCATCATTGAATCGGATGCCACCATAGTTGCTCCGTTGATATTTGCGAAAATTTTGGGTTGGTAGTGGAAAAATTGAAGGTGCGTCCAATTGGAATTTGTTGCTTATTTCTTTCGTTTAAGTGTTAGCGTTTTAATCTCGTTTTCTAATTTTTGTTGATGAAATTTCAAAAGGATGATCAGGTTGGTTTGTTGAACAGCGTTGGTTCGGGCAGAGTGATTCATGTTTTAGAACCGGATCGATATCTCGTTTTCATAGAAGATTTTGACATGGAAATGCCCTTGCATGAAAGCGAATTGTACCTCATTGATACTTCCGAGATACATGTAATCTCTCTTGCAAATAGATCCAGTGAAAAAGCGGTTAAAACTAATCAGCACAAGGTGGGTTCTGCTGTAATTGATTTGCACTTCAATAGCATTCCAGCATCGTTTAAGCAGAACACTAACATGTTGGAAGCGCAGTTTAGCTTTTTTGAAATTAGCATAAAAAATGCGCAAATTAAGGGAGAATCATCGCTTACGTTTATTCATGGTAAAGGAGATGGCGTGCTTCGCAATCGCATGGTTATTCATCTTCGTTCGTTCATGTTAAAATTTGAAGATCCGGAGCGTGTGTTGAATCGCAAAGGGGCAAGTTTGCGGGTAATACTTAAGTGATTGCATGGGTTGCAATGGTTTGAATCGCGATGCTTTATAGCTCAGGAATTACTCAAACACTCCCAACATCTGCTTCACCAATTCAACCTTTGCCGGTTCTTCTTGCTTTTCGTAGCTGAACTGTAGGTTGCGCAAAACGCGTTGTAGTATTTCCGGATTGGTACACACCCGAAAGAACATCGGCTTGTGTTCGATGTTTAGTTGGGTTAAAAAGGCCTTTAGACTTTCAAAATTTAAGATCAAACCATCGCTGAACGGATTGATGTAAAACATGATGTTATCTGCGTTGTCGGGGTTAAGTGTAGACGGATCATTAAACACCTTAATAATTTCCACCCCTTCAACGCTCTGATATCCCAGCACAAAGTGCTGAGGAAGATTTACCCCATAAACCGGAATGTTTAAGCGTTGTGCAATGAGCGAGTACACAATGGCCAAGGAAACGGGATTTCCGGTTTTGTTAGCCAAAACCGTGCTCAAAAATGAATTGTTGCTGGAATGATAGTCTTTTATGTTCCCTTTAAAGCCGTGAACTTCATAAAATATGTAGTTTAAAATCTTTATTTGTTCGAAGGAAGTTACATCGTAGTTTAGCTCCAACCAGGCATCCAGTCGAATCTTATCAATTTGATTTTCAATGCTTTGCTGATTAACTCGAGCGTTTTCGATCTTCTCCAAAATCAACATGCCTTCCATTAAATCGGGCTCTCTTTGGTTATTCCACTTGGTGAGTTCTGCAATGATTTCGGATCGCTTCAGCTCGTGAATGATCTGATACATTCGATCTCGACGTGGGCCAAAATTCTCATCCGTAACAGATGCTTCTTCCAACATCAATAAAGCATCCGTGCCCATCGAAATTAATTTGTTGGTTACGTGCTCAACCACCTCTTCGTCGGTGTCGTCGAGGAGGTATATTAAGCTGTTGATTTGATCTCGGGTCTTCAGAACTATTTCTTTTTTCGGCCTTTTTTCTCCGGCTGATTCTTTATGATGTCGAGTACTTCTTCGTACGATAATTCTTTGGCTTCGGTTCCTTTTGGAATCTTAAAGTTGTTCTTACCCTGCGATATGTAAGGTCCCCATCGGCCATTGAGTAGCTCCAAGGTTTCATCTTCATCAAACTTTTTAATTAAGCGCTCAGCGTCTTTTTTGCGCTTTGCTAAAATTAACTCTATCGCTCGATCTTCTTCAATGGTGTACGGATCATCGGTTTTTTCCAACGAAACAAACTTGCTTTGGTGCACAACGTACGGTCCAAATCGGCCAATGGCAACTTTCATGTCAGCTTCTTCAAATTGGCCAACCACTCGCGGCAATTCAAAGAGTTTTAACGCTTGTTCTAGGGTTATGCTCTCGATCGATTGCCCGCGTTGCAAGCTCGCAAAGGTGGCTTTTTCTTCTCCTTCGGTATCTCCAATCTGAACCATGGGTCCAAATCGGCCCATACGTGCAATCATCTTCTTGCCCGATTTAGGGTGAACCCCTAAATCACGTTCTCCGGTGGCGCGTTCTGCAGTGCCCAAAGCGGTATCAACGGTTTTGTGAAAGGGATGGTAAAAACCATCTATCATATCTACCCACTGCGTCATGCCGTTGGCTATTTCATCGAACTCTTTTTCAACGTTTGCCGTAAAGCTGTAATCCATGATTTGATCAAAATGCTCGATCAAAAAGTCCGTCACAATCTTACCTATATCGCTGGGTACGAGTTTGTTTTTATTGCTGCCAGTGCGTTCCATCTGAATCTCGGAGGAGAGCACATTGTTCTTTAATTGCAGCACGTCGTAGTTGCGTTCGAAGCCTTCGTCTTCTCCTTTTTCGACATAGCCACGTTTTTGAATGGTGGATATGGTGGGTGCATACGTAGAAGGTCGGCCAATGCCCAACTCTTCCAACTTCCGTACCAAGCTTGCTTCTGTAAATCGTGCTGGTGGTCGAGCAAATCGCTGTGTGGCAGTTATACTCGTGCAGTTTGGAGAATCTCCAACGCTCATTTCCGGAAGTAAATCCGCGTGATCTTCGTCGTCTTCATCGTCGTTTCCTTCGAGGTAAACCTTTAAGAAACCTTCAAATTTTAATACTTCACCTCGCGCAATGAAAATAACGTCGTTGTTTTGGTTGGATATTTTCACATCCGTTTTCTCCAACTTAGCTTCACTCATTTGGGAAGCTACGGTTCGTTTCCAAATTAAATCGTACAAACGTTCTTCCGAGCCATCATTACCGGCCGACATCACGTTGAAATACGTAGGTCGAATGGCTTCGTGTGCTTCTTGAGCACCGGCCGATTTAGTGGTGTACTTGCGTACTTCTGAGTATTCTGCGCCGTACATGCTGGTGATTTCATCCTTCGCGGCTTTCAATGCCAATTCTGAAAGATTCACACTGTCGGTACGCATGTAGGTAATGTGTCCATTTTCATACAGCTTTTGAGCCAATTGCATGGTTCTGGATACCGAATATCCAAGCTTTCTGCTGGCTTCTTGCTGGAGCGTACTCGTTATAAAAGGTGCTGCCGGTTTTTTGGTTGCGGGTTTAACGTCAACACTATCCACCGTAAAGAGTGCATTTTTGCAGGTTTCTAAAAAGGCTTCGGCTTCTTCTTTGGTATCAAACTTGTTGGAAGCATCGGCTTTAAACGCCTTGCCATTTATCTTAAAGTACCCAACAACCTTATAGGTTGAACTGCTCTCATGCGCTTCAATTTCACGTTCGCGTTCTACTACCAATCGCACCGAAACACTTTGTACTCGTCCTGCCGATAACGAGGGTTTAATCTTTTTCCATAAAACAGGCGAAAGCTCAAATCCTACCAATCTGTCCAAAACTCTGCGCGCTTGTTGCGCATCTACCAAATGCTCATCGATCTCTCGGGGATTTTCGATGGCCGCTAAAATGGCCGGTTTCGTAATCTCGTGAAATACGATTCGTTTTGTACGGGATTTATCCAAGTTAAGAACTTCAGATAAATGCCAGGATATGGCTTCCCCTTCTCGATCCTCATCCGAAGCAAGCCAAACCATTTCTGATTTTTTAGCCAACTTCTTGAGCTCATTCACCACTTTTTCTTTCTCAGGTGGAACTTCATAGGTGGGTTTAAATCCTCCCGCAACATCAATGGCGCCATCGCCTTTGATTAAATCACGTATGTGCCCAAAGCACGATCGAACCGTATAATCCTCCCCTAAAAACTTCTCAATAGTTTTCGCCTTTGCTGGCGACTCTACAATAACCAAATTCTTTGTCATTCGATCTCTATATTTTATCGGCTCTTTGTTTTCAAATTTTTATTCTAAGTACGGTTTATTGTGTTACAATAACCCGTTTTGTTATTTCGCCTGTGCTCGTTGAAAGACGAACAAAGTATACGCCAGGCTCTTTCAGTTCAAAAGGCAGTGATTGTAGTTCACCAAAAGAATCAACTTCCAAAGTAAAAAACTTTTGGCCAAGGGCGTTGCTAACTTCAATGTTGATATGGTCGGTAATCCCGGTTATATTCATAGTAAACGTACCATCACTTGGGTTGGGGTACACCTGAACGGACCCATCCAACACATCTGAAGTTGGTGTTGATAAAACGAATTGATCAATGTTCACATCATCGATGTAAATCGAATTTCCGCTGCTGCTGGTTGCCAAAAACTTTATGAAAAGGTTTTTACTACTTGCAAATCCCTGCTGGTTGAGATTTACTTCCAACACCCTGTATTGCCCATTGTTTGATGGCGAAAATCCAGGATTGTTGCCAGATACTGATGCTAAGGTTGTTGCACCGATGAAAGCGCGAAGGGCCTTCCAACTTTCTCCACAATCATCCGATCCATAGATTATGAGTCGTTCTCCCGCAGAAGTCTCTCTTAGCGAATAGGCAACTCGCATGCTGAGCTTTGGATCCAATCCCTGATGTAAGGTCATATCGATGGGAGGGGAAATTAATTCAAAAACTTGACCGTTTTGCGTCTCATCGCTGATAACGCATACCAAGGCTTTTGATTTTGACATTCCATTGCCTTCCAAAATCTTCCAACCAAAAGGACCAGCCGTTTCACCATGCCAGTAAAAGGGGCTAAATTCGCCTTCGAACGACTCGTACAAAGGGCTTTTTATATTTGCTTCAGATGGAAATACTTCGATGTATTGGGTTTTTGATATTTCGCTTTCACCTTTAGCATTGATTACCTTTAGCGTAACCTTATAAAACCCCGCCTGATTATATACTACAGCTGGATTGGCAAAAGTTGAGGTAGAGGGCGACCCGCCTTCAAAAGTCCAAACACGATCGGTTGGGAGGCCATTCCAAGAGCGATCTAAGAAGATTACCGATCCTCCAATACAAACTCTCTTGTCAGGATCTTCTGACTGAAAATCAGCGATGGGAGCACATGGGTTGGATATGTTAACACCGGTTGATGATAGTGTACTGGCCGAAATATTGGTTGCCCTGTAATCCGTTCTTCCAAGGTAAAAATTTATAACATTTTTTTGCCCGGCGGTAAACATATTGAGACAACTGCCATTCCCGTAATCCATGTAATTCTCAACATTATCCAATTCATCTGGAGAATCGTTGGTGCACGAATTATTGCCCAATGGGCATCCAAAAGATGCCTTTAATACGGGAGGAGTATCGCATACACGATCGCCAGAAGTAGCGCAGTTTGATCCACCGCAATCATCGTTTATCGTCGAGTTTTGGAAGGGGTGAAATAAACCCAACCAGTGCCCAACTTCGTGGGTTAGTGTTCTGCCGGCGTTGTTCGCATCGCTGGTTCCTATGCTTCCCACAAAACGATGTGTAACAACAATGCCGTCCGTGGTCTTATCGTCGTCGAAAGGAAACTGAGCATAACCCAACACTTCTCCACCCGTTGATGGTGTAATGCCGATGTTGTTAATTACCCAAATGTTGAGATATTTCGAAACATCCCATCGAATTATTTTCTTAACCTCATCATCACCCCCATAGGTAAGGTGCGAAACCGTTCGAGTAATGCCATCGGTGCAATTACCATTGGGATCTTTAGTAACCAGTTTGAACTCAACTTCTACATCTACTGCTCTCGATTTAAAGATTGCCCGAGTTTTTGATGCATCGGCGTTTTGACGTCTGAAGTCTTCATTGAGTATGCGTACTTGATCGAGTATTTGTTCGCGCGATATGTTTTCTTCGCCATAGTTGTGAATTACATGAAACACCAACGGAATCGTAACGACTGCTTTCTTTTTGCTTTGAGATTGACTGGTTGATAGGGTTTCCGCAATGTTGGTCAATTCGGATAGGTATTGTTCGTATGCTGCTTTGAATACGGGATTTTCACTCAGCTTCTCTTGCAAGCGAATGTTGTCTCCACATATATGTTCTGTTTGTGCAACGAGCTTCGTTGATATTGAACTAAGAACTATAACAAGGCAGATTAAAAGTCTAGGCATACAGTTAACATTAAAAAGGCTGTTTTCAAATTAATGAAAATATTTCTGGCTTCAAATATCGGTTTGCAAACATAGCAAAACCTTTGATGCTTGTTATTTTAACAAGGAAATTGCACTGAAGGGACTTATTGGTCGGCAACAATCAAAGAAACCGTTGCGTCTCCAGTTACATTTACAACGGTTCTACACATATCTAAAATTCGATCTACAGGCAAGATAATGGCAATCCAGGCTGGGTTTAGTCCAACCGATTCGAGCACCAAGATCATCAACACTAAGCCGGCACTGGGAACAGCAGCTGCTCCAATGCTTGCCAACGTTGCCGTTGCCACGATGACCAATTGTTGCGAAATATCCAAATCCACCATGTGCAATTGGGCCAGTGCCACAACCGCAATGGCTTGATACATTGAAGTTCCATCCATGTTAACAGTGGCGCCAATGGGTAGAACAAAGCTGGTAGTTGATTTTGGTACACCCAATTCATTTTCTACGCAATCCATCGTAATTGGCAAGGTTGCCACCGAAGAGCTCGTGCTAAAGGCGGTGAGTTGTGCCTTTCGAATGCCGCGTAAAAACTTTTTGACACTCATGTTTTTAACAAAGAGTTTTATCATCGTTGGATATACGACAAAGGCCATAATTGCCAAGCCTATCACCACGGCTAAACCGTAGTTTAATAAGAAATATAGGAGCTCATTTAGCTTATCTACATCCCCTCCAGCCATTTTAACGAGGGTACCTGCCATAAGGGCAAAAACAAAAAACGGCATCGATATCATTACAATTTCCACCATGCGAACAAAGATCACATTAGCGCTATTCACAAAATCGACCATGGGTTTTACTTCTTCAATCGGCAACAGAATGAGAATGATGCCAAAAAAAATGGAGAAGAAGATGATTTGCAGCATTTGCATATCTGCCAATGCCGTAAAGATATTGTCTGGCACAACATCCACAAGCGGTTGTAAGGGGCCCTCAGCTTTTGTTTTAAGCGCCTTGTCTAATTTATCTTGAACATCTTTATCAATGCTGTCTTTGGCTGTTTTGTACAGTACACGTTGTACGAGCTCTTTTTGTGTTGAATCGGCTAAAACATTTAGATCATCCAACTTTTTGACTCCAGGGTTTTGTGTTAACCAATTCTCATATTCAACTCGTTTCTCGAGTCGTACTTGGTTGTCGACTTGTTTGCCGGGTTTCCAAAGATTTACCACCAATAAGCCAATGGAAACGGAAAGTACCGTGGTTGCCACATATATTAACAGCGTCTTTGTGCCAACACGCCCCAAGCGTTTGATGTCTTTTAAATTCACAATTCCAGAAATAATGGAAAACAAAACCAGTGGAACCGCAATGAGCTTCAACACATTAATAAAGATGGTGCCCAAAGGTTCAATGTAGTTTAGCGTAAACTTACTAATTTGAAAGGCGTCGCTGTTGGTTTTTACCGCTATGAGCGAATAAATCAAACCCAATATGAGCGCAATAATAACCTGCCAATGAAGCGCTAGTTTTTTCATGGGTCGAATATAGGAAAGTTCGCTAAGGTCGAATCAACATTTTGATTTGAAAGATTGAGATAAAGCTTCGAGTTGATTTTTCTGTGCCAAACTCTACTTTGAATCGCTCTGTTTCGTTAGTTAATCTTGAACCAAAGATCTAAAAATCAGGTTATTAGAATAATGAAAGTCGCAATGTGCCTTGTTTTGGCTAAATTTGGATGATGCTGTCTTCAATTTGGATGGCTTCTCATTTAGTAAGGCTTTTGCCAAAAAATATAAAATTTCAAAAAAAAAGAACAAACTGAACCCACTTTCGCACGAATATCATAAACTTCCTCAAAGCCAAATCATTGCACGCCTGATTTATTCGACGGCTCATCAGATGGGTCAGAAGAAGCCTTTTCGAAAAGATGATCCTCAGGAGAAATCAATGAGGAAGTAGAAAACTTTGTCTCCTTAGTTTATTTGCTTTGAAAGAGCTCTATTGGCTAAAAGGGCATCCAACAATACGATTGCCGAAAGTGCTTCTAC
This sequence comes from Bacteroidia bacterium, assembly GCA_047614125.1. Taxonomy (GTDB): domain Bacteria; phylum Bacteroidota; class Bacteroidia; order NS11-12g; family UBA9320; genus JBLHHI01. The sequence goes on from JBLHHI010000053.1 coordinate 14,706, forward strand.
GATGGGCACTGCTCTGGGCACAACGCACGGATCGTGGCGGCCTGAAATTTGAAGCTTCGTATTCGCTCCGTCCTTCGTTACCGTATGTTGTTCTTTGGATATTGATGCGGTGGGCTTAAAAGCAACGCTAAACAGGATGTCCATGCCGTTCGATATGCCTCCTTGAATCCCACCCGAATGATTGCTTCTTGTTTGTAGTTGACCTTCAGTGGTGCTTTCCCATTCATCGTTGCTTTCTTTCCCCGTTTTGAGCACCGATTCAAATCCATCGCCATACGAAAAGCCTTTTACCGCATTAATGCTCATCATAGCCTTGGCCAAATTAGCGTGGAGTTTTTCAAACAAAGGATCACCTAACCCAATTGGGCAATTTTCAATAACGGTTTTAATAATACCCCCAACGCTGTTCCCGTCTTCCTTCATTTCAAGAATGCAAGCTTCCATCTTGGCGGCAATTTCATCATCCGGACATCGCACCTTGTTACGATCAACGTTTGTTCGAGAAAGCGGGTTTGGTTTACCACCATAAGCAAGAGTATAAATCTGATCAACATAAGAAACAATGCGCACTGGGTGAAAGTGGGTTAGAATTTGCTCAGCCACAGCTCCTGCGGCAACCCAGCCTGCAGTAATCCGAGCACTGGCTCTTCCTCCACCTAGATGATCTCTATTGGAATACTTTTGGTCGTACGTGAAATCTGCATGCGATGGACGATAAACATTGGCCAAGTGGTCATAGTCTTTGCTTTTTTGATTCGCGTTTGGAACTACTATGCAAATGGGAGCACCGGTTGTTTTGCCATTAAATATTCCCGAAGTAATTCGGGCCAAGTCGCTTTCCTTTCGTTCTGTAGTTAACGAAGATTGCCCAGGCTTTCTGCGCGAAAGTGCTTCATTAATTCCACCAATTTCAATGGCTATGTTGGAAGGACATCCATCGATTACCACACCAATTTCCGAACCATGTGATTCGCCAAATGACGTTATTCTAAATATTTTGCCGAAGCTGTTCGTTGCCATACCTATACGTCCTTCAAAATAAAACCAATTTTCTCCATTTCCTTCCAAAACTTCGGGAATGATTTATGAACGACTTCCGGATTTTCGATGCTAATATTTTCTTTAAGTGCAAATAAACTTAAGCTCATAGCCATCCGATGGTCGCTGAATGTTTCGAAACACGCAAGGTTTTGGCCTCTTTTTTCCCAAACGGATAGCATGGATTTTAAAGCGGCAAGCCGATCGCTTTCTTTGTGTTTCAAATGTTGAACTCCCGAAATATGCATCGGAACCTTTAATGCATGCATGAGCACAATTTCGGTCATGGCCAAATCGGGTTGATTGGTGTAATCTTTTGTAAATTGATTTGGAACTTGCCTACATGCTGCATTCATTGAAATATGCATACCACCAGCGTCTTCATGTATTAAACCTCCAAATTGAGTAAACGTATCCATAATACTTGAATCGGGTTGGTTGGAACTTGAAATTAAGCTTGGAAAAAAGAGTTGAGCCGAATCGGAAAGTAAGGCCATGGCAAAAAAGTAGGCAGCCGAACTCCAATCGGGCTCTACCAAATTTTGTGGAATGACGAAGACGGGTTCTTTCGAGTTTATAACGATCGATGAAGTTTCATTATGCACGTCCCACCCACATTGTTGAAGGCAATCTACAGTAAGTTGTAAATAGCTAGAACTTACGGCCTTTCCAGCTAAGGTTAAATTGATTTTCGATTTAAAGGCGGGCGCAATTAATAGCAACGCGGTGGCAAATTGACTGGTTTCGCTTAAATCAACTTCCCAATCAGCGCAGTGTATTAAAGAAGGGTCAATGCCTGATATCTGCAATCCCTTCGCTGAGCTACGAACATCAAAACCTATGTTTCGCAAAGAGTCTAAATACGAATCGATTGGCCGTTCAAGCAATCGTGGTGTGCCCATAATCAGCCATTTCCCAGGTGTGATGCAAGCCACAGCGGTTAAGAAACGAAGGCAAGTGCCGGCATCTTTTACATCAAGAACAACGGTTTGTTTGGAGCCAGCTTGATTTTTAAGCTTTTCTAATTCACCCTTCATAATCACAGAATCCCTCGATTCGGATTGAATCCATTTTAGATCACCCTCTCCGTAGAGATTATTTAATACCAAGAGCCGATTTACCAGACTTTTGGAAAAAGGTAGATCAATGGTTCCCTTAAGCATTCCAGTAGGGTGCGAAATCTCCATCACAATCTAATCTGTACGTTATAGAACTCTAAGGCGTTTTGGACATCCGTTTCGGAACATGGCACATCGTATTCGGGATTGCCGATGCCGTTGAGCAAAACAAAAAGGGTCTTACCATTGGCATTCTTTTTATCGAATATTAGCAAATCACATACGGCATGGATGTCATCCTCGGTAAGAACGGGACAAAATTGCTGAAACCGGGCGGTTATAAATTGAATGACCTCACTCCATTCGTCATCGGGTTGAATGAAAATGCTTTTCGACAAGTGTAATTCTGCGATTAAACCGACTGCAACTGCAATGCCGTGTCCTATGGCTCGATTGGTTTGCATCATTCTACTTTCCACAGCATGTCCTATGGTATGACCGAAGTTGAGAATCTTTCTACGACCGGTCTCTTTGAAATCTGATTCCACTACCTTACGCTTAAACTGAACGGATTCGTTTATTATGTGTACCCATTGTTCAGCCAGAATGTCTTCCAGTTTAACCGAGATTAATTTATGCCATTCATTCAGTCCTTGCAGAAGGGCATGCTTACACATTTCGCCATAGCCATTTAAAAGC
>JBLHHI010000054.1:0-22575 GCA_047614125.1 Bacteroidia bacterium
AAAAACCGCCCCTTGAGGTATTTTTTATAAGTTTCAAAAGGAACATTATAAGAATCAACTAATCGCTCATCCAGATCAAAATGTCCAAGCTGTTCTCGAAGTTTATCCGCAATAATCAAACTGATTTCATCTTGAACAGCGAATACATTATTGAGATCTCGATCGAAGGTTTCCGACCAAAAATGAAAATCACTCTCTACCTCAATTAATTGTGCCGTAATTCTAGCTGATTTTTTAGACAGTCGTATACTTCCTTCTAAAATTATGGAAACGTTTAGTTGCTTACCTATTTCTGAAATAGTGCTATTCGTTCCTTTAAAAGAGAATGACGATGTTCTTGAAGTTACTTTGAGATCTTGAATTTTTGCAAGCGCATTAATAATTTCTTCCGTAATTCCATCTGAAAAGTATTCAACTTCATTACTGGAACTCATGTTCACAAATGGAAGTACTGCAATTGATTTATTTAATTCTGAATTCACCTAGGGAAATTAGTCAATAACAAAGGTAAGATTGTCTTTGGGCATGCAATTCATTTTCAAAGCTTCCTTATTGTGGGGTCGTCTAATCTTCATTGTGCAGAACGGTCGGTGTATGGTGTTGTAGCATCCCTTTAGGGTGCTATGCACTATACACATTGTGTGTGCCTTGAATGGCAAATATACCTAGAAATAGGAAAAGCTAGGGAGTGAAAGTCTCCTATGTGCCTGGATTAAAGCCGGGAAGCATTAGTAAGTCGCAAGCTGGTTTATCGTGAGGTATGCAGTGAAGTAAGCGAGACTACAAAGGTCGGTACTGAGGAACACGAACCTAATATGAGGCTATAAGGTCGGGTAAGTAAGCACAGGGCGTTGCGAATAAAAGATGTCCGGTGGACATCTTTAGCAACGAGCCAGACAATGGGGTAGGCCGACGCCCAAAGTTAAAAAGACCGAAGGAGTAGATTAGGCAGGGATTGACTGAATTGCGCAGCACTCACGAATACCTTTAAAAACTAAAGTCATTATGAGTAAAGCTATTTGCCTTACCAAGAGGGCAGAGCGTAAAGAAAATGTCCGGTGGACATTTTTAGCGATGAGCCAGCTTGAAGGGCCGGCTCTCAGACCACGAGTTGGTATAGGAGAGAAGTCAGCAGAAGTCATAGTAGTTGTATAGCTGATATACGATGAAGGACAGAACATTAATCTGGTTTCAAATGAGCTAGGGAGTGTAGGCACGCTAAGGACAATATTCTAGTGCATACATAGCCCAAGCATAGGCGAAACCGCAAAACGAGGAGAGCATCAGTAATGATAGCAGAACTAACAAGTAAAAGGAATCTAAACTTAGCGTATAAGCAAGTGTACCGCAACAAAGGAGTAGGCGGAGTGGACGAGATGGGCGTAGCCCAGCTCAAAGCTCACCTGCAAACCAATGGAGTAAAGTACATAGAGCAAATACGTGTTGGAGATTATCAGCCAAGCCCAATTTTAGGTATTGAAATACCCAAGAGTAACGGTAAAACGAGGTTACTCGGCATACCAACAGTTACAGACAGGGTATTTCAACAGGCAATGCATCAAGTATTGCAACCTATTTTTGAGCCAGATTTCCAACAGTATAGTTATGGATTTCGCCCAAACCGCAACGCCCAACAAGCCGTAGCACAGAGCCTAAGTAATATCAATTCAGGCTACCAACACATCGTAGATATTGACTTAAAGTCATTCTTCGATGAGGTAGAACATTATGTTTTACTGGATCTGATATACAAAAAGGTAAAGTGTAAAGCGACCTTGAAGCTACTGCGGAAATTTCTTAGAGTGCCGATACAAATCAACGGCAAGTTGTACAAACGAAGAAAAGGAGTGCCGCAAGGCTCACCTTTAAGTCCATTATTATCCAATATCCTGCTCAATGAGTTAGATAAAGAGTTGGAGAAGCGTGGACATAAGTATGTGCGATATGCAGACGATTTTAGTATTTATGTACGAAGTTCAAAGTCAGCAAAACGAGTAGGTAACAGTATTTACACGTTTTTGCGAGACAAACTCCACTTAGCAATAAACAGAGAGAAAAGCGGACTACGAAAACCTGTAAACTTCAATCTACTAGGGTTCGGTTTTGTGCCAACCTACAAGAAAGGAGAGAAGGGGAAGTATCAATTGGTGGTAAAGCAGTCTAAATGGGAAGAACTGAAAGCAAAGCTAAAAGCTATCACCCGAAAGACGATACCAGCAAGTTTTGATGAACGTATTCACCGAATAAATCTGTTAATACGAGGATGGATAAATTACTTCAAAAAGGCATCTATACATCAAAAGCTAAAGAAGCTGGATGAATTGCTAAGAAATCGATTAAGGTACTGTATTTGGACAGACTGGAAGAAGCCCGACCGAAAGAGGAAAAACCTCATACGTCTGGGAATAAACCAAGGTCAAGCCTATGCGTGGAGCAGAACAAGAATGGGAGGATGGGCTACCGCCCAAAGCCCTATCTTAATCACCACCATAACCAAAGACAGACTTAAAAAGAGAGGGTATATTAGTATGCTAGAATACTTCCTCCAAGTGAAGTAGGATTAATGAACCGCCGTATACGAGACCCGTACGTACGGTGGTGTGAGAGGCCCTCCCTGCTTTAATTAGCGGGGCGGTCTACTCGATTAGAGCGGGCGCATCGCTCTGCGACAATGGAGCAGACTTGGCGACAAATATTTTTTCTCACGGCGCTAAACTCGACGATAAAATCCGTGTCCGGATTAAACGCTGCCAGCCCGCCTTAAGTTGGGCCGCGAGTACTTGGTTCCGCGCCCGGATTCGCCTGCAAACTGCGAGCACAGCTTCAGCAAAAAGGGCTGGCCTTTGGTTGGCCGCTGAGAACATTGCGACAAAGCGCCGGAAAAATATTTGTTGTTTTAGAAGCAAACTTCCTCAACAGCAGCTTGCTCTTTCTGCGTAAGCTCTAACATTAGTATATACCCAATAGTATGGTCCTATTGCGTTTATATTCCTTATATACACAACCAATGTGGTCTTTAGAATTATTGGTTATTCGGTAGATAAATGACATCTTCATTTTTTTGAATGGGCTTTCCCAAAAATACGCTAAGCTCACAACAAATTCAATGGAATCTTTATGATTTTGTTGGAAATATTAAGTACCCGCGTATAAAAATCCGTCGTTTTACTGCTGCTGTGGCCAAGAGCACTTTGTGTAAATCGCTGATTTACAACTGCTTGCATTAAGTGAATTGCAAAGCTATGCCTTAATGAATACGTCGTAGCCCAAGCGTCACAGCCGCTGTCTTTTGATCCAACAAAGCCTTAGTTGTTGTATGCAGTTTTTTATTTCGGTTTAGGAAACCTTGCTTCTGGGGTAAGCTGTTTCAAGTAAAGTGCGTCTTTATAATCTATTAATTCTTTTCTAATTGCAAAAGATGATTTTGATTCAATCTTCAAAGCGTAATCCATAACAGGTAAAACAACCTTTATAATTTGGTCATTTATTCCATTTAAAATTTGCGCTAATTGTTCTTCATTATTATAAAACCATTCTTGAGAGTTTAAATAATCATCAATTTCTTTTGTTTGTTCTTGTGAAAAGTTAAGTAATAGTTCACTTTTTACAGTCCAGTCAAGTTCTTCTTTGTAAAAAGGGGAATAATAATCAGGAAACGTATTATTTGTTATTCGGTAGATTTTAAACGATTCAATTATGTAGTCATTTATTTTTGCGCCAAAAACAAACAATAGTTGTTGTAAAGTATTCCTTCTATTTTGTCTACTTCTTGTAATTGAAATAGTAAAAGTGTTTTTGTTCTTTTCAAGAATGAAGTTTGAACCTTTTTTTCTAAAACCTAAAGAAGTCAAAGTTGGTTTGATAATTCCTGATAAATGTTTCTGATAATTGAATTGGTCTGGCATTAAGAACTAAATTAGATGAATTGCATATGGTAATGCTAGAAACCGTTGCATCGTGTCAGCGAGGCTATGGTTTTTAGCCAATATTAATCTTTGTTTTCTTTTCTTCTTTTAATAAAATTGTTAGCGTAGACTGAATCCTTTTCGCGAGTCCAATTTTTTATTTCTAATTCAGGGTCAAAACGAGACCAACGCTCTATTCCGTTTCCATAGTGTTCCAGAATCATGGAGTCCGAGTCAATTTTTATAATTTTATAACTTCTTCTTATACGGCCATGATCAGAAAGCCAAAAAAAACTATCATTTACAACTTTATAAGGAACGGGTAGAACTGGCCCAACATCATTATAATCCCCATAATCTACGTAATAGTAAAGAGAATCAGAAATTTGAAGCTCATTATACGATAAATCTGGGCCTTTATTGCATCGCCAGTGGCCTTCTATTTGTTCTAAATCTATTGACTTTTTAGACACTGGTTTGGTAGCATTATTAATACAAGATGTTAAAAGACAGAGAACAATGAGTCTAAGTTTCATTTTTTAATTAAAGCTAACCATTGTAAAGTATTAAAAATCTACCAATTACCCTTTCTTCGAAGGTCCTTTGGGTTGCAAGGGTCGAACCTCAACATTTACTTGATGAAAGTTTTTAGGCGTTTGGATGGAATAGACAATCATATTGGCCACATCACTGGGTTGCAACATGTAGTCGTGGGTTTCGATGGGTGAATTTTCGAAAAAGTTGGTCTTGGTAGATCCAGGATAAATGCAGGTAACTTTCACTCCAAAATCTCGCAGTTCTTTGTACATCGACTCCGAAATGCCTTTTACGGCAAACTTCGTTCCGCAATACGCAGAAACTTGCGGATAGCCTTCTATTCCTGCTGTTGACGCAATGTTTATAACATGGCCCAACTCTTTTACTTTCATCCTTGGAAGGGCAAGCTTACACGTATAGAAAATTGAATTTACATTGGTTTCATACATCTCATGCCATTGGTTTAAAGTAACATCCTCTATAAATCCAAAATACCCAAGTCCGGCATTGTTTACCAAAACATCAATTCCAACGGGTGCCAACTCATGGATCTGATCGAAGGCCGCAGATACGGATTCAAAGCTTCGAACATTGGTTGAGATGAAGGTGAAATTCTTGTGTTTAAAAGGTGGTTCTGATCGAGATAATCCAACCACGTTGGCCCCTAGTTCACAGAGTTGCTTGCAAATTTCCAAGCCAATTCCCCTACTGCTGCCGGTTACTACGCACCACTTATTTTTTACATCCATCTTATTCAATTTTTCTACTTCTTATACATTGCAAAACCAGCCTTAATACCAATCATGGTATGAATTCCAGTGGCGTCCTCGGGCAGCGCGTATTTAACAAAAAGATTTTCTTTCGAGATGGTGAAGGCGTTTTTAATATAAACGTCGATTAAGAGTGCTTCTTCAAAATACGTTGTTAAACCCATCGAATACGAGAGGTTTACGGGAAGGTAATGCTCTTTCCAAGAGCGGGTTACTAAGCCGTTTTCGGAGTTCGAGAATTCTGCCTCTTCATAGATTATTCCGGCACCCACGCCAAAATAAACGCCCCTTTTTTGCATGTTGCTAAAAGGATAGTTTCTTCGCTCAATTCCCGCTCCAAAACCAGTGTATGTATCGGCACTCCCAACTTGAAGGGTAGATCGCTTGTTAGATCGGAACATGCCATGAAGCTTCCAAAGATTGTTGCCCTTATTTGCAAACAATACATCTACTTGCACCCCACTTCTAAAAAGTGCATTAAAGTCGAGGAGCATAGCATACGAGAGATTTAGCGTGGTAGGTTCTGCCTTTCTAACAGTTCGAGATTTATCGAAATATTGACCAATTCCAAATGAAGCTCCAGCGGTAAAATAGGGTTGATCGAACTGACCAATGGAAAAAACATGACTGTATTTTCTTGGTTCACCGGTGAGCGTATTGTTGTATCCAAGCCCAACATAGGCGTCGATTACTCCTCGATTAAACAGCGTCCATTCTCTTCCTACCGCCAATCCAAATCGATGATAGCTGAAATTATTCCACTGCGATTTCATGATGAAAAAATCGCCTAATTGCGTGTAAAATAGTTCGGAGCCTCTTCCGTTTTCGGCAAAAACCATGGCATAATATCCATGGAAGGGCTTTGAATAACGCACGAAGTAATTCTTCATCTTAATGCCAAAATTGGCATCGGTCACATATCCAGGTATGAGGTTGATACCCAATTGGTTGTCTTGATCAATATTGTAAAAATTGGTGTATCTAGTTGAAATGTGGGAAGTGTAAATGGCCAGCGAAAAATGATCTTTAACGGAAAATTCTGCCTCTATTTTTAAGCCTCCACGCGTAATGTTTGCCGGAGAATTAAACACAACTACATCAAAGGGTTGTTGTTGAAGTCTTTGTTGCCCTGCACACGAAAACGAAACAAATAGCACCAAAAAGCTGTAAAGGAAGAGTCTTGGTTCGAACAGAGAATAAAGTTTTCGATGCTTGGGTTTAATTTGGTTCATGGTTCCAAAGTTCGCATTTTCAGAAATTCATCGCACGAATGATGTACTTATTTTTGTCATAAACATCATTTCGGTATTGAACTTGACCGTCTTGATCGAACCAAATGGTGTTGTAGAGGAAGTAAACCGGAATGCTCTTTTCGAGTCGAATAAGCATCGTAGTGTCTATGGGTTGAAGCTTTGCCAAACTATCCAATGGGTCGTAGTCTTTTAATCGCTCGGCATCCAATGGCTCCTGTCCCATCATGATTCGAAAATCGTCTTCATCATATTTTTTGATGTTTTGGGTAAGAAAGGCCCCCAATTCCAACGGTTTTTCTACTCGAACGCACCCGTGACTTACCGCGCGTTCTGTCCATTTAAATTTCGATTTTTGAGGAGTGTCGTGCAAATAGATTTGGAAAGGGTTTGGAAAAATGAACTTTACCTTGCCCAATGCGTTTTCATCTCCCGCTTTTTGAACTATATTAAACGGAACCTTGGTTGGAGAATACTTCGCCCAATTTATCGAATCGGATAGGAGTTCTTTGCCTTTGTAGAATACCCCATAACCATTGTCTTTCAAATAATTATTATCCCGCTTCATCTTGTAAAACATCTCTCTGGATATAATACTATTGGGAACGGTCCAGGTAGGGTTTACCACCATGTACACAACGCCACTCTTTATTTGTGGAGTTTCGTGGTCGGCGGGTCGAAGCCAATATTTTAGTTCTTTGAGATACTTTTCCATTTTAGCATCGTAGTCTGGTGGATGTGCCTTACCAATGCAAACTCGCATATATTTAATACTGTCGGGGTAGAACAAGCCCAACTCATAAGCAGGCAGGTTTACAGCGATGTATGGCTTTTCTTCGGGCAATTGGAACCAACGAATGCGCTCTAAATTAGCCGCAATTTGATCAATAATGTCTTGTAAGGAAGAATTGAGCAAGCCAAAAGTTTTTCTTCCAAGAACGGCATCATCAAATAAGCCAAATCGTTGTTGAAAACGCCGAATGTATTTGGCATAATCTTTATCGTACATAAAAGAATCTGCTTCTTTGGCTTCCTTAGCGCTCAATACTTGCATCAAGAAAAGCTTTTCGGCAATGGCCGGCATAAGCATCGTGGTGTCTCCCGGTTCCAATTTTTTAATTCCAACCGTATCTATTTGGAACCATTTTTCGCCAGCATCTAATTTATTATAATAGAATTTTAACAAATCCGTTAGCCGCCAATAAGCCGTATCCGTGATTGTATTTTTTTCCAGTACCTTGGGATATTGTTTATACGAAAGAACATCGAGCAATTTGAAGTTTGGAAAGAAACGTGTTGGTAATTGGTAGGCAGCTTTAAATACCTTGTTGGGATCCGTTCTTCCAAACACTCGGTCGTGATGAAAAGACAGCATATTATCCGACATCAATAAATCGATCTTAGCCAATTCCGCATACGGGTTTTCTACATCTCCTCTCTTTAGTCTTCGAAGCATCGACCGAAGGGAGTCGACCCGATAGTATTCTGCTTTAAATCCATCTAACCTGCTGTTTTCTAACACCTTGAAAACCAAATCCGCCATGGAGTCGTTCACCAAATACATGGCCCAAACGGGTTGAAACGTACGTTCGGCGTAAAAGTCGAAAAGGGTATCGGAAAATCGCAGCTTCCAAATAAAGCTTTTGATGATGGAGCTGTCCGTTAAGCTGGTCTTTATAGCAACCTTTAGTTCAGATTCAATGAAAGACCCATCATCTATCAACTTATCTAAGGCAGCCTTGTTGGGTGTTTTGCAAGAACTCACCAACAATCCAAACACTAAGAGAAAATAGCTGAGCTTTTTCAACGGGTAAATCTACGAAATTAGCAACCAAAAAATCTACCTATTCTGTGAGTTCATTCAACTCTTCTATGGGTATAAACAGATCGGTGTTTAAAATTTTGGATTTTTGATTGTAAACCGCATTTGGATGGTAAATGAATAAACAGCTCCCCCCCTTTATTAAGCTCACAATAATGGAATTTGCTTTTTGGCTAACCGCGGGGCAGCCAAAACTTCGACCAATGCGCTGATCGTTTTCTACAATATCCTCATCAACATAGTTTGCACCGTGCACAACCAATCCACGAGAAAAAGCATTGCTGTTAAAATAAGGCTCTAAACCATTCAATTTCAATGAGTATTTGTGTTTGCCATTGTAAGGCTGACCCGTAACATAAAATCCGAGCGAAGACTGTCTGGATTCGTGTCTGTTTGAAAAACGTGTTGCAAACTCATCTCCTGAATTCTTGCCATGGGCGACCAACTCATTAAAAATCAGTGACTTATATTTTAAATCAATCAACCATAAACGGCGTTCTTTGCTCGACTTGCTAAAATCTAATATGGTAAGAAAGCGTTCATTTTGCAACTCGTTTTTCATCTTCAAAACCATATAACCCTTCAAGGCTTTGTCGAAAACTTTGGTGGATAATTGATCCTCTTTCAAGCCGATTTTTTTGTAAAGTCGATTGGCATGAATTGTAAAATCCGTTCCATGAATGGATACCGAAAGTTGATACGAAATAGTGTCGGTATTAGCCTTCACAGCATACCAATTGTTCGATTGCATGGTGAAAGCAATGAGCGTAAGAATAAGTAACCTAGATAATGTTTTGTACATAAAACTCGGTACAAAAATATCATAACCCCGGAAAGTGCAAAGAAATAAGTTAAACACCCACCAATAAAAGTGTCCATTGTCTTGATTGTTAGCGCTCTTTTTAAATTCCGCGATTGGATGGTGCCTTTATCAAATAATAAAAAAGGCTGCCCTTCCCAGACAGCCTTTCCTTTTATGTCAAGCGTATTAACCTGAGTTCGATTAATCTTTTAAAATTCAGATTTGGATAGAGGCCAAGTAGTGAGGCGAAAACAGGAAGGTTTATAGTTATAAACCGACTGCTTTCAACGAAGCTAATGGGGTTTCTTATACAAAAGCTCGCATTTCACTTGTGGACAGCGATTTTCATCGTAAAAATTACTCGAAAGGGCCCGCCCTGTCTTCGCAATTTTCACTCGAAACTCACTGTCCACAAGAGTTCTGAATTCAAAATATGAATCGAACTCAGGTAATTAGTAAACTAAAACTGTGATCATTTTTTATTTACGTATGGGTACAACATTTGTTGCAGGTGCTAGGTCAACCGCAGAGCTTGAAGCTTCGGTTTTTGATTCACTTACTTGGGCTAAATTCTTTTTGCCTTTGCAACATGCTTTTGATTCGGCAACGCATTCTTTCTTATCCTTTGAACCATGGGCTGCATCGTACGAACAGTTCTTATCGCCTGGCTTACAAGCTTTCTTCGCTTGGCAACAAACGGATGCTTGATCGCTGTTATGATCTGATTTTGAGTTGCTTCCCCAAACTTGTCCCAAGATTGGTGCGATAACCAAACCAATTAAACATGTTAGCTTAATTAAGATGTTCATAGAAGGGCCCGAGGTATCTTTAAATGGATCACCAACGGTATCGCCCGTTACGGCCGCTTTGTGAGCTTCAGAGCCTTTGAACGTCATCTCACCATTAATCATAACACCTGCTTCGAATGACTTCTTAGCATTATCCCAAGCACCACCTGCGTTGTTTTGGAAGATGGCCCACATAACACCACTTACACAAACTCCTGCCATATATCCACCTAGAGCTTCTGGTCCCATGGCAAAACCAATAATAATTGGCATTACAATGGTCATTGCTCCTGGAAGCATCATCTCTCTTAATGCCGCTTTGGTAGAAATATCTACACACTTACCATATTCTGGTTGACCCGTTCCTTCCATAATACCTGGAATTTCGCGGAACTGACGTCGTACTTCTTCCACCATTTGCATGGCTGCCTTTCCAACACTTTGCATTGCGAGCGCCGAAAATACTACGGGGATCATACCTCCCACAAAAAGAGCCGCTAATACGTCCGCTTTAAAGATGTTGATTCCGTCTATGCCGGTAAAGGTTACGTAGGCTGCAAATAGGGCTAAGGCCGTAAGCGCTGCAGAAGCAATCGCAAAGCCTTTTCCAACAGCCGCTGTTGTATTTCCAACCGAATCTAAAATATCAGTACGTTCTCGTACTTCCGGTGGCAAATCGCTCATTTCAGCAATTCCTCCAGCGTTGTCAGAAATGGGTCCGAAGGCATCAATGGCTAATTGCATAGCCGTTGTGCTCATCATGGCACTGGCCGCTAAAGCCACACCGTAGAAACCAGCTAGTTCGTACGATCCCCAGATCGCAGCGGCAAATAAAAGTACCGATGCGAACGTTGATTTCATTCCTACCGCTAAACCTGCAATAATATTAGTTCCAGCCCCGGTTGAAGAGTTTTGAACGATGTTCATAACCGGCTTCTTACCAAGTCCTGTATAAAATTCTGTTACATATGAAATTAGTCCGCCAACGGCAAGACCAATAAGGGTAGCACCAAAGACGCTCATTCTGCTCACCTCGGTTAAGCCTTCCACACCAAATAAATTCATGTACAAGGTTTCTGGCAACATCCACATTATTAAGAAATAACCAGCAATTCCTGAAGCAATGATCGACACCCAGTTGCCAATGTTCAATGCTCTCTGCACATCGGCTTCTTTAGCATCGTTGTTTTTTATCTTAATAAACATCGTTCCAATAATGGAAGCAATGATGCCTACTCCGGCAATGGCCAATGGAAGTAAAATAGGTCCGAAACCGTTAAAGGCATCGACAAAAGCTGTTGTGGCCGACATGTCTCGAATGATGTAGTTACCCAATACCATGGATGCCAATACTGTTGCTACGTATGAACCAAATAAATCGGCTCCCATACCAGCAACATCTCCTACGTTATCTCCAACGTTATCGGCAATAGTTGCCGGGTTACGTGGATCATCTTCTGGAATACCCGCTTCAACCTTACCAACTAAGTCGGCTCCAACGTCTGCAGCCTTTGTATATATACCTCCTCCAACACGTGCAAACAGCGCAATGGATTCTGCTCCTAATGAGAAACCTGCAAGGGCTTCAAGTACCATGGTCATTTCGTGATAGAAATCTCCTCCTTCACCAACGGTAACAAACTTTGTAACCAGAACGATGAACAACAAACTCAAACCCAACACGGCTAAACCTGCTACGCCAAGTCCCATAACGGTTCCTCCACCAAAGGCAACTTTTAGTGCCTGTGGTAAGCTGGTACGGGCGGCTTGTGTTGTTCTGGTGTTGGCCGAGGTAGCGATGCGCATACCAATGTTTCCAGCAACTGCCGAAAAAATGGCGCCTAAAATAAAGGCAGGAACAATTAACCAATGCGTTGATTCAACTTGCGTTGAAATGAAAAACAACGCCAGAGCTGCTACAACAACAAAGACAAAAAGCAGTCGATACTCAGCCTTTAAAAAGGCTAAAGCACCTTCTTTAATGCTCTTTGAAATGCTCTGCATTTTTTCCGTTCCAGGATCTTGTTTGTTAACCCAGAGTGTTTTAACCACCATTACCAAGATGGCAATAAGTCCGAAGACTGGTAGGATGTAAATTAAGTTTTCTCCCATTTTTCCTTAGATTTTGATAAAGTTCGCGAAAATACAAATAATTATAAGGCGCAATGGAGAAAATGCCGTTTGTGGGCAATTATTTGGACATCAGAGCAATTTAATCAGCATGATCTTGAATAATAGCCCTCGCTACATCATAAATCCATTTTCAGCTTCAATGGGCTTTGGAAGGTCCTCATCGTTGATCATTTCACGCAAATCAATTTCAATTCCACGAGCAATCGAAGTAATAGGAACATCATTGTACGTACCTTCAAATGGGTTTTCTGAATAATCACCAATCTTTTCCATTAAGAAAAAGATCCAAATTATTAGGGCCGAAAACAATGGGCAAACCCAAAACATGATCGTACCCATTTCTTTAAATACATCCACCAAACCAAAAGGCACTAGGGCGCAAAAAACAACCGACAACCAAAGTGCGGTTGAGGCATATTGTCGAGGGAAGGGAAAATTCTTTATGCGCTCGGCCTTTCCTTGCTCGTCATAAAGCTTCCCAATGAGTTGATGCAATTCCATGTGCCGAAAATCGTCGAAATAGCCGCCATCCTTTAGTTCTTGCAACCGTGATGATTGATTTTTAATCAGTTGTGTGGCCACATTCGATTTTGGCAACACCTCGTTTATTTCTTCCGCCGATATGTATTGCTGAAGCTCTGTCTGTAGTTTTTTGTCGTAGTCTTCACAAATGGTAGGAATGTATAATCCTTTTATTCGATCATCTGTATGCTCCCAAGGCCTACTTAAACGCAACTGATGCCGCAATGCTGTTAACCATGCGATGTGCCGGTGGATGAGTTCTTTTTTTATTTCCTCCTGATTCACACCTTGAATAAATGCCACAGCGGCAACTCCAAAGGTTCTGCTGGAGTTTACGATGCCTCCCCAAATCTTTCGCGCTTCCCAGGTTCGATCGTACGACGAATTGTTTTTAAAGCCCAAATAAAAGGCTACGGCAATACCAATAATGGAGATGGGCTGCCACGGAACCGAGAGCTTGAAATTAAGAAAGTAGGATAAGAGGGTAACAGCCAATGAATAGAAGAGGCCTATTAAAAATGGCTTTCTTGACCAATTAAAGGTCATCCAAAATCCGTAGTTCCGTTTTATGTACATTTTTGTGCTTTATAGTGCGATTGCATAATAACCTTGTTATCACACTTTTTGTTCATACAACTTCAAATTCAAGACCATGCATCTATGTAATTTCCAGAACCAAGGTACAACATCAATCATCATATGTCAGGAAGTATCCATTTTGGTCACTAAGTACAATTAATAAATGAAATTTAACGTAGTAGGGTCTTATGAAAAACTTCGCAATTATCCTTTGTGTTCTTCTTTCCGCAACCACAGTTCAATCGCAAATCATTGGCAATGCCGGTTTTGCCATCGGAGCAGATGCCACCATGATTACGATTGGGGCCGAAAAGCAATTCAACCTTTTGAGCAGCCAAAAATTACACATCAATCCGGGCCTTCGAGTTAATATGTTCTCGGGTAAAAATCTCGACTACATTACCGCTCCCGCTAACTTAACTGCCGAAGATGGCAACATCGATACCATAGGTCTATCGACGATCTCTGACAATTTTGCCAATTTATATGTGCATATTAAATACGATTTCTCATCCAAACTTTCGATTGGTTTCGACATTGATTTATTGGGCGTAAGTTTTGGCGGTGAGCAAAAAGGTGATTTCACACCTGGGGCCAATGGAGCTGCTGCAGGATCTATGGCGGCAATGAATGTTCCGGCCAGCCCAACTTCGGTTAACTACCTAGTTATGGCCGACTTAGATAATGGCAGTTTAAACTCAACACTAACGCTTTCATACAAGCTCAACGACAACTTGGGACTTGATTTAGGGGGTGGATTGGTCTTTACCGAGTACACCTCAACCACCGAAATTGGCTTCGATAAAAACGACCGCTTTCGCAACAAGAGCTTTATGGGTTATATTGGAATCAGCTATGTGATAATGAAATAGATCAACACCCCACTGTAGGAAAACGGGTCGAATCGCCTTCGTTAGAACGAATCTTAATGTAGGTAGGCCAAGCTATTTGGCCATTATTTTAAACAGATATCGGTCATTGATTTAACTCGAATTATAAGTAGAATTCTCTTTATTATCATCTTTGCAAAAAAGCTACTTTTGCAGCCCAATGGAAAACACCCGAAATTTCTGCATCATTGCCCACATTGACCACGGTAAATCTACCCTGGCAGATCGATTGTTGCAAATAACCGGAACCATTTCTGATCGAGACATGAAGGAGCAAGCGCTCGACGACATGGACTTAGAGCGCGAGCGTGGAATTACCATTAAATCGCATGCAATTCAGATGGACTACGAGCAAGATGGGGTGAAATATACCTTAAACTTGATCGACACTCCAGGTCACGTTGACTTCTCTTATGAAGTTTCTCGTTCCATCGCAGCCTGCGAAGGTGCCCTCCTCATTGTGGATGCGGCCCAAGGCATTCAAGCGCAAACCATTTCAAACCTCTACCTCGCCCTCGACAACAACTTGGTAATCATACCCATTCTTAACAAGATGGACTTGCCCGGTGCCATGCCCGAAGAGGTTAAAGATCAAATTGAAGAATTGATTCTGTGCGATCGCAGCGACATCATTCCAGCCAGCGGCAAGACGGGCTTAGGTGTAGACAAAATTTTGGAAGCCATCATCCAACGAATTCCAGCGCCAAAAGGCAATCCGAATGCGCCTTTAAAAGCGCTTATTTTTGATTCGGTTTTTAACTCGTTCAGAGGAATCATTGCCTATTACAAGGTGATCGATGGTGCGATTAACAAAGGTGATCGCGTTAAGTTTATCAATACCGAGAAGGAATACTTTGCCGATGAAATTGGGGTGCTAAAAATGAAGCAACTTCCCACTAAAACAGTAAAAACGGGTGATGTAGGCTACATCATTTCGGGTATAAAAGAAGCCAAGGAGGTTAAAGTTGGAGATACGATTACGCACGTAGACAATCCAACCCTGACGGCAGTTAAAGGTTTTGAAGATGTTAAGCCTATGGTATTTGCTGGGATCTATCCGGTTGATACAGAGGATTTTGAAGAACTTCGAGATTCGATGGGCAAGCTTCAGTTAAACGATGCATCGTTGGTCTTTGAACCGGAATCATCAGCCGCTTTGGGCTTTGGTTTTCGATGTGGATTTTTGGGTATGCTCCACATGGAAATTATCCAAGAACGACTTGAACGAGAGTTTGGCATAACCGTTATCACAACCGTTCCAAACGTTTCGTACCATGCCTTCCAAACCGATGGCAGTACAATCATCGTTAACAACCCAACCGACTTACCCGTAGGCAACCATTTAAAATATGTGGAAGAGCCGTACATCAGTGCTCAAATCATTACCGCCGGCGATTACGTTGGCGCCGTAATGAGCTTGTGCATGGAAAAACGGGGCATGCTTAAAAATCAGGTTTACCTAACCACCAATCGGGTAGAGTTGAGTTTTGAACTGCCAATGGCCGAAGTGGTCTTCGACTTTTACGATAAGCTAAAATCGATTTCACGTGGTTACGCCAGTTTCGACTACCACCCCATCGATTACCGCGAGTCGGAATTGGTAAAGCTCGACATCCTATTAAATGCCAAGCCCGTGGATGCATTGTCTGCGATTATTCACCGCGACAAAGCCTACGAATACGGCAAAAAGATTTGTTTAAAGCTGAAAGAATTAATTCCAAAGCAGCAATTCGAAATTGCCATCCAAGCCGGAATTGGAGCCAAAATTATTTCTCGAGAAACCATCAAGGCAATGCGTAAAGACGTGACAGCCAAGTGTTACGGTGGTGATATCTCCAGAAAACGTAAACTGCTCGAAAAACAAAAAGCGGGTAAAAAACGCATGCGTCAAGTAGGTAATGTTGAAATTCCACAAAGTGCCTTTATGGCCGTTTTGAAGATCAACGATTAGTCTTCGGTTTCTATTTCTGCATCCATGCTCATGAAGAAATTATCCATGTTTACATAGATGATTTTCACCTCTCTATCTTCCGCCAATGCTGCATTGTTCTGAACAAAGCGGATGAGTCTTCGAGATTGCCGAGTCATGAATTTCGTCCAAAAAACCACCACTACTTCCTCGTTTCTGTAAGCTTCAAATTCGTTGGTCGTTGATAAAGGCTGCAACATTGCTAAAACTGTATCTCTACAAAATAGTGTATCGAGCGGTGCTTGTTGTTTCGGTGGATATACTTCCATGATGTCGTCCCGATTCCAGTCAATAAACATCATACCGCCAGCATAACAATTGATGTGAAACGAAATCAATTCACCTCCTTGATTGTAATAGAGTGCTTGAAGGGGTTGATAGTGATTTTTAGCAACGGCCTCGCTCTTTGTTGAATCAACCCAAGTGATGTAGTTCAAATAGCTGGAATCGAGCTGATAGACGTCCTCTGACGGGATGTTAAATCGATTGCCCACAGATAAAATTTTTTCTTCTTCAAGCGCTTTGGGTGTTCGAAATCCAATGAGTCGAAATCCAATGGTCTTACAGCTGCTTAATACTACGCATGCAATTAAAAGAAGTATCACGTGAGGTACTGTGGATGATTTCATATTTTGAGCTTTGTGTACTGATAATACGCTGCCATATAAGATTAGTTACATAACTCCAGCGCTCAACCCACTGCTGTTGATGATTGGATGTTCATTAATCCCTTCGCCCAGACAACTCACTTCTCAAACGCTCATCACGTGCATTTTTGGTCCAAAAAGTAATTCGAAAATAATCGACGGTAAAATATCCGCTAAAGTCGTAAATGCCGCTTGTTTCCGATGTCCATCTACCATCAAACAACGTTAACGTGCGGTCTCGACTGTTAAACTGAACTTGTTCTAGAATCGAATCGTATTGTATGAATAGTCCACCCCCAAGTTCGAACAATCGAAAGTTGGCTTGAACAGTATTACAACCACCGGGCCCGCAAGTAAAACTGGTACCTACGTAATCGCCGGTTACATCAATGGGATCTACGGGGGTTTGAATGGGCTGATCATTGCATGCTAAAAACAAGGCACTGATGCAAAGAATGCCTAGCATCTGGATGAAACGATTTTTCAGGGTTGGAAGTCCGCTCATACTTACAAGATGTTTAGCTGAATTCCCATGGTAAAAAGTCGGGTTGTGCGTTTTTCGGTACGAACATTTGGAAGCTCATTGAAGTAAAAGGCCTCCGTAAACATTCGATTCAGATTTACACTTGCATATCCACCAATAATTCCTTTTCCAAAGCCAAGGCTCGCGTTGATGACCGATTTTGAAAGGTTCTTTCGCACGTCGTACATGGCCTCATCGAACTCCGATTTATAATACACCATGCCCAACATCGAATAGTTTACCCGGCTCGAAATGTTTTGTCGAGCGCTGAACAAGTAATTCCATTGCAAACCTCCTTTTACGTACGACCCGTTGGGCTTTTGATACTTTACTTCGATCGGAACACTTAGATGGGTTAAATAGAAATAATTGTCGTATGCATCTAACAATGAGTAATTTAAGGCGTAATCGCTGTTGGCCAAATACCGATATCCCGAATTGGGTGTACCCTTCGATCCTTCAAAAAACTTAAATCGCTGACCATCCATTTTTATCTTTTGAGCATCAATTCCCAAACCAACGAGGATCTTCCATTGGTTGAACTTTGTTGGAACCTCCACCCCAAAATGCAGGGCCGTATTGCGCGATTCCATCACTTCATTTCCAACGCTTTCGAACCTGCTTTCGAAAGAAGAACTGTCGTGTGGATCGAGAAAGGGAAGCGACACCAAATCAAAGTTTTTAATGGCATTTAACCCAAACCGGAAGTTAAGATTGAAGTAAATGGGTTGGAGTTCTTTGATGGTAAAATGAGGGTGTTTTCGAACCAAGAACGTTTCGGTAGGTGGGGTAACCTGTGGCAGCACTAAGTCTTCAAAGTTGATGTCAACTTGAACAACCTTAACGCCATCGTTAAACCGAACCCTTTTTTGACCGCTGCCATCCGATTCGCTTAAAATATCCACCTTCTTATCTCGATAAATGAGCTGTACCGTATCGGTTTGCGCAACGGAATCCTGCCAAAGGAATTGGGTCAGAACCAGCATACCAATTAAAACGATCTTCATTCTTTTTTTTTCTTGAATCACGTGCTTACAGTTTGATGTATGTTTTCTGGTCGCCTTCGGTGATTACCAACGAATAACAGAATTTTTGATCATCGCACGGCTCTTTCACGATGTTGTACTTTCGTTTAAAACCCGCCACTTCGTAGTTTGCCAAGAAGGTTCGAACTTTCTCTTCACTTCGTTTTTCACCATCGTCGTTGGTAGCAACAATGTTTTCAACGGTTACCCGTACATCGCTTCCTCGAGCCCGATTTTCTGCAAACAACTTTCTCACTTCATCAGCAACCATCGAATCTTGAAGACTGGCCTTCAGCTGAGGTGGTGTTGGAGATGGAGTTTTTTTGTTGTTTTCCACAAACTCATATCGATTGGTATCGGTCTGGATATTTGTTGGATATAATTTTGAACTGTCTAATTGAACAACTTGTTTTTTCTCTTGTGGGAGTTCAGAACTGTTGTTTGGATTTACAGGCTGGATGGGTGGATTTAACTCCGCTTCATTTTCTTGATTTGGATTACTTGGAACAACTACTACCGGTACAGTTGGCGCTTTGTCTGTGGCAACTTGTGTGCTGTTCAATTGCCAATACCCAAACCAGGCCAGCAAAAGTATTGAAGCGGCAACCAACATTGGACGGATCCAGCCAACTATCAAGATTGGATTGCGTTTCATTGCAGTAATAAAGGCCAGATCGGCAAGCTCTTCTGCCGAGTAGATCGTTTTCTTCCATTGGTCCATTTCGGCTTGCAAAATCGGATCGGCCGCTATTTCTGCCAAAAGGCCAACGCGTTCCTCGCCCACTATTTCACCTTCTAAGAGGGCGAACAAGATTTCGTCTCGGTTTTTTTCGTTGATCGCTTTCATAATGTTGAATATCCTTCCAATTGTCCAATAATACTTTTCATTTTCGACCTACCTCTAAACAAGTTAGTTCGAACTTGGGCCAGACTTTGTCCGGTTATGTCGGCAATTTCTTCGTACGAATACCCTTCTTGGTCGCGCAGAAGGATGACATTTTTAAACTTAGTTTCCAGTTTTTCGAAGGCCAGTTCGAGCATTTGCCGTGCGTGCAAAGCGGATGATGTATCGTGGGTAGTTTCAACATTCATCTCGCCCATTATTTTCCGAAACCGATCGTTGCGTCGAATGAGGTCGATCATCTTTCGGTATCCTGTAGTAAATAAGAACGACTTAACTTGCTCATTTTCAACATCTCCTTTGTTCATCCACAAAACTTCAAAAGCATCTTGCACCAAGTTCTTGCTCTCGTCTTCGTCGCGCAAGTTTTGATAAATCATGCGGTAGAGCCGGTTGCCCCATTCATCTACCGCTGTGTTATACTCTTTGGTGGTCATTCGTTGGTTGATCTGTTTTGTTTTGAAAATGGATCCTTGTTTAACTTCGTTTTAAAGCTTGTTTCTCATTCTTAAAACAATAAGTAATTTATTCCAAAAGCAAGTGTATGATTGTGGCTCAGTTGCTTATAAACATTCAATACATCGCTCTTTATTATATTATTTTGCTCATAAAACGTTGATTGGCTGCGAAGATTAATATTGAAGTTTATATGTCGATTAACAAATCGAAAATAGTTCAAACTGGTGTTTAATGACGGATTAATGCTGGTTATGTGCGTACCACTAAAATCAATCCCCTCAGCGCTGTTTGTAAGGGACGCTTGAGGCGACAAATTGAGCGAGAAATAACTCCTTGAGTTGGGTTGATAAATCCATTCTACAAAGGAATAAAGCTCTAACTTGATTGCATTGTTACCAAATATTAAGTCTTCCTCATACTTCGCTTTCGGTATATTTTTGGTTAGTTCCATGGCGTTTTTACTCTGATAAACATAACCGATAAATGATGCACTGAGGGATCCACCCCAAGAAAACTGTCGGTGTTGGTCGAGTTGTTTTGCACTTACGTAATCAATCCCTAATTGAGGTTGTGCATATAACGTACGGCTAGCCGAGAACGTGCTGATTGGCTGGTTCAAATCCCAATACGTACTACGTTGGCGATCGTTATAATAATCCAGATCTAAGCCGTAATATGCAGTAAAACGATTACCAGTGATTCGCGTTAGTCTTCGGGCATTCTGCCAATTGTCTGTTAATACGGTGAAATACGTAAGTTCACTTTCCGATGAGATTCCAGCTTCCTTCAAGATGCTGTCCAACATCGATATTTGATCTATCCAAGCAAATCGAAAGTCTAAATAACGTTGATTATTTATGTAAGTTATTCCTTTGGCAAGTTTTTCAATTTGATTATTATCGGCAGAACCAAGGCCTTTTTCATGAAGATCCTCTACCAGAAATAAGGCGCTAACAACATCGGTCACGTGGTCAATTCGTCCGCGACCAGCACCTTTCTTAAGACTAATATTTGCCGAAGAATTAAACCAACCGCTTTGGGTCACCTCATTGGCTCCGTCGATTTTGAAATTTTGACGCTCTTGGCGAATGTTTAAATTCCCTGTTTTTTCAGTATATCCAAAAACATTTGAGCTTTTGTACTTTCGAGTTGATTCTGTGTAACCCACGTTCGTGCTGATGGTTGGAACTCGGTATTGATTTGAGCCGGCAATGTTCTCATTGCTGCCATTGTTGAATGACCCAACGATGTTGGCATAAGAAGACACATTTTTTTGAAGCGCCTCTGTATTTACCAACGAATAATAATTGGCTCTAATATCTAGTGTGTTATTCAAGTTCTGGTTCAAGTTAGAAATGGTTGTATCATTTGAACGGTTTTCTTGAATGTTGTTGTTCACATATCCCCTTTGGTCAAAATTTCCATAGAAATTCAAACCCCGATACATTTGATATCGATACTTATAGGTGTTTAAATCGTACGTATTGACTTGAGCCGAAACCTCTCCAAGAAGAAAGAAAAGGATGATGGTGGCGAGTATTTTAGATGATTGTTTCATTTTAATTTTTGTTTGTGCGTTTTACGTTTAATTCAGTGAATCGGGTGTGCACACGCTATCACGTTTAATGGGTATACGCTTCGGAGAGGGTGAAAATCGCAAACAATCGTAAAATAAAAGAATATTTATCGTAAGCACCTGATTTTGTGTGATTTAAATTTAAAGAAAATAGTACGAGATCAGATGAAAACCATCTTAAATTTATCGAATGATGGTAATTGAACTCGAATATTGCTTCATCGTTGAATCCGGGCTTTCACGGTATTGAACAACGTAGAAATAGGTACCTGATGATATTGAATCCGGACACGCATCTTTTCGCATCCACACCTTGTTGGTGTCGCTGGCGTGAAACAATTCCACTCCCCAACGATTGTAAATCCGAATGTCCATGCTGTCCATTTCTAGGTTTAATGAAGGAAAGCTGTCGAAATCCACCCATTTTTTGCCAGTGGCAAATGAGGTATCTGTTTCGTAGCTGAATGGCATGAGGTAGCCAATTTTACAAGTCGTATCGCGTTGAACCCTAGTTTGCGTTTCCATCTTTGCCGTTCGGTAACCAGTACATGAGGTTAAAACTAAACCTACCAAAAGAACTGCTTTGATTTTTAGAACGACCATCTGATTACATGGACGAACATGCTCGACCTTTGGTTGCTTTGATTGTGTTTTGGATTTTCATTTTATAAACGGAAAAGTAGTCTTTATGGCTGATGCCAGTTTTACATCCACGTCAACTTCTTTGGCAAAGGCATCCCAGTTATTTACAGCATCTTGAATTTGCTCAATGATTTGATTGGGATGTTTAATGTTCATTGCGTTCGCAACGGTTAATACATCTGATGCCGTGATGTTTTGACGTTTCCCGGAAATGCTCAAGGCATGCTGACTTACCCAAATGCTTCCAGGCCGGTAGGCGTGGCAAACATCGTAGGCCGGCGCAAGTTCCCAGTTTCCCCCTTCTTTTAATCGGAAGGAGAAATTTTTCGTATGGTCGTCGCAATTACGAGCCAACACGTTAAAAACCATTCGTCTAAACATTTGCACGGCTTGTAAGTAAGGTAGATTTAACATTCGCATGGTCTGAAAAACTTGCTCGTAGCTAAAGCTTAATACATCATTAAAATCGAAGTGATTGAGTGCACAAAAGCTTTGGATGTGGTGTTTCTTGCTACCTTCTCGATCGAAGCGTTTGGTCATAAAATGCGCCCGATTGTTTTCTTCATGCAAGCGACATTCCATCATTTCGATGCCGCACGATTGCGCCATCAAAGCATAGGCCATTTCCACCCTTCCGTAGCCAAAGCTTTCGCCAAACTGGGCATCACCTACCCCGTCTAACTTAATGAGCCAATGCTCAAAGCCGGCTGGCAAAGAAGTTTGACCAGATTTTACCTTTTTCGTTTTTTCGTTGTATGCAATAATGGCCTTTGGACGCGCACCGCCGGCCGAGGTGCCAATTTTTAGAATATCCACCATTGCCTTCGATTGCTCT
>JBLHHI010000055.1:0-22528 GCA_047614125.1 Bacteroidia bacterium
AATTGTATAGTCGAAGCGTCATGTTTGTAGGTTTACCGGGGTAAACCAAGAACTGATAATGAAGACTGTGCGGCTTTATTAAAAAGCAAATTTCTCATTTCCACTTGGCAACAGCAATCTACTTCATAAAAATCGTTCAAAATAGCCCGCTATTTTTTCCCAATTTTCATTCGCATCTCACTATTGACAAGCGTTCTGAACCGCAAGGATTAATCGAACTCAGGTTTACTGATCTCTACCACATCTATTTCGTTGATTATGCTATCAAATCTCATTTAGTTGATCAATTTGGGTATGCAAGTTTTGTAATCAATTAAAATAGTTAGAAAAGGCGTTGAATACCACGGATTCTTTGATGAATTCTCGAAATCCATTCCGCATTTTAGGTTTATTTTGCAGAAAATCAATTCCCTTGCACCTGCGTCGATTTAGTCTCCTTTTTGTATTGATCCTTCTGCATAGCCTAAAAGGTTGGTCGCAGATATTTGATACTACGGCGTATCGAAGCGACCTTACTTCATACCTTCGCTCATCCAAGGTTCAAAAAATGGAGTTTTTTGAGTCGAGGGAAGATAGTTCGTTGCGGTTTCATCATCGCATCCACCCTCAAAAAGACAGTTTGGTGGCATGGTTGGATGGTGGTTTTATTGGTACACCGGTTAAGTCGTTGGAGTTTGACCTTCCTACAACAGGATATTTTCAAACCGAGCAAAATCCAATGGAGCTTTTCACTGTAAAGAACGACCAGCTGGTATTCCATCGGGCCAAAGTGCCGCGAAGCTTTTTTAAATATTCTCAAGGTACCGGCAATCTACTCTTGTTAGAAGCTGAACATAATCAAAACGTTATGGATCGCTGGCATATAGGCCTAAGCTACAGAAGAGTTAAAATTCAAAATATTTATTACTCCGATTGGCCGCCCAGTACGCTGCAACGATATTCTAATCTATATAACTTAGGGTTTACGTCTAGGTATTATACCAAAAACTTAAAATATGAAGTGCTGGCCAGCTATGTCTGGAATAAATCCACCAACCTTTCAACAGGAGGTGCTTTGCACCCTGGTTCTTTTGCGGATGTTTCCGGGAGACAAAAATTATATGCCGACAGCGCTAAATTAGGGGGAGCACAAAACGTATTTGCACATAATGCATTTCAAGTGGTGCAATTCTTTCGACCTGGAAAGCGCATGATTGTTGTAAATGACACCTTGCAAGTTGCTGATTCGAACTATGCAACCATTCATTCGCAGTGGTATCACAAATTTACAGCCTCAAATAGTCGCACGGTTTTTACCGACAATGCCTTCAAAATTGAAGACTACTTTTACAACCGAAGACTTTATGACATTAATACCTTAGACTCGATTCGAACCCGCACCTTTTCAAATACGGTTGGATTTATTAAAAACGACAAAAAGGGTCGGCTGCTTTTAGATGCATATGTAATTCATGAAGCCGTTAAGATATTTCAACGAAATGCGCATCAAGGTCTTTTTCAAAACGTTCAGGTAGGGGCATCTGGAGCGCTGCCAGTTTTGCCTATACACGTGCAAGGTGAAGGCCAAATAGCGGTTTTGGGATATTTTGCTGGTGATTGGAATGGCAAGGTATACATCGGCTCAAATGATTCTAATTTTGCTTGGAAGGTTGGCTTACAAACCATTCGACAAAGACCAAGTTTTAATATGCAATACTTTGGAAGCAACTATTATTACTGGCATAAACGTTTCAATTCAACCGATTATCAAAGTCTTTTTGCTCAAATTAAATTACCGAAGGTAAATACAAGTTTACAGGCAAAAACATATCAAATTAACAACTTTGCCTACTTCGATAAAGATGCTCAACCCCAACAA
Organism: Bacteroidia bacterium; assembly: GCA_047614125.1. Taxonomy (GTDB): domain Bacteria; phylum Bacteroidota; class Bacteroidia; order NS11-12g; family UBA9320; genus JBLHHI01. The sequence continues at coordinate 1,859 of JBLHHI010000055.1, forward strand.
GAAGTGGGTGGCATTCAATTGTTAAAACTGAGTTTGCAAACAGATGGTGAGCTAGGTACACATTGGATTTATGCTGCGCAGGCGCTTTATCAACTCAGCTCGTCAAGCAACTTAAGGCTGCCACTTTGGTCGGCAAAAGCAACATTTGCGAGACAAGGTCATCTCTTTAAAAAGAGCATGCTTGCTCGCTTGGGTTTCGATGTGTACTATAATTCGGAGTTTAAAGGCTATTACTACAATCCGGCAATTCGAAATTTTACGTTGAGTGAGCAGGTGCTTGGTGGATTTCCAATGATTGATGTTTTTATGGATGCTCAGGTTCAAACAATGACCCTTTTTGTTGCTCTAGATCATAGTACGCAAGGATTTTTCGAGAATGATGCATTTTCTACGGCCGACTATGTTTTGCTATCGAGATCGTTTCGATTTGGAGTTGTTTGGCGCCTTTTTGATTAGAATAGGAGCGGAGCAGACGGTTTGTAGGATTTGAATATTATTTCTGAGCAACAATGTTTAAGGTCCACACTTCCACCCTTTTGTTCATGTCTTCTTCGTCTTTCGATTTGGGAATGGGGTATATCATGTTGTGGTTGCTCAAGCCTTTAAAGGTTAATCTATTCTGATCAATTCCATGTTCAATTAGGTATAAGTACACTGCTTTTGCCCTCCGGTGTGATAAATCGTGGTTGTACACCGCTTGAAGCCCGCTTGCCGTGCGGTTGGCAGCAAAGTTCATATGCCCCTGTATTTCAATATACATATTGGGCGACTGCTTTAATACTTCCACCAACTTATTAAGTTCGGGCTTCGATTCAGGCTTAAATTCATCGCTGTCTGTAAAAAAAAATATGTTCTTAAATTGAAGCTTCTGAACAACTTCTATTGGGTGTAATATCACTTCAGCAAACTGGGTGTCGCCAACGGTTGTGTAGTTGGTTTTTATTAAATTAATTGTCGCATTAAGATATCCGTCTTTCGAAAAGGTAACCGTTGCGTCTTTAGTAGTAGCACGCAATACCAGCACTCCGTTTCGGGTTTTGCCAAAATGGTGTTTCGAGGCCTTTTCTAACACGAAGTCGGTTTGTATGTTTTTTTTGGAGACGGCATCAATGGTTCGAATTAAGATAAATCCTTTGATGTTTGAGGTAATGTTTGTTGGAGAATCTTGTGTTTGATCAGTAAAAAATGATTCGGTGGTGTACACAAAAGTGATTTCAACTCTGCGGTTAACGGCTTTTTTAGAGCTTAAAGGCTTGGCTTCGCCAAAGGCATCAAAGGCTATCATTTTGTCGCGTACACCTTGTTCAACCAAATAGCGCTTTGCGTTGGAGGCTCGACGACTTGACAAGGCAATGTTGTATAATTCTGAAGCGTCGCTGTCGGCGTGGCCTTCAATGTGAATTTCTCTTATTTGATCTGAACCTATTTCAAGGATGCTTTTTCGAATAACTTGTTTGTCTTTGGCAGAGAGTTCGTCCTGATCCGAATTGAAATAGATGGCAATTGTTTTGAGTTCGAAATTCTGACCATATCCAGAGGGTTGAATTCCAAAGGTTAATAACACGAGTGAAAACATTTTCAAAAGCATCGAGAACCCGATACCGCCTTTAATAGGATATTTTTTGAACTTGCCGTTAATCATGCTCATTCCTTGTCTCAATCAACGCAAAAGTAGTTTGCTTTATTCTATATAGTTTCTTCCAAAGCAAGCAATTCTTTCTTTTGTCCGTTCATTTCACGATATTTACGAATTCCTATAAATGACAAGCCCCGACCGTATAGATCAGGGCTTAAAATCAAAGATAAAATACTAAACTACTACTTATGATGAAAATTATTAACCATGTGCTCTTTCTCTCGAAAGTTACATGAGGCTATGTGCGATTTCCATGCCAAACCTTAAGTAATTGATAATCAGCGCTATAAGTAAACGGCGCAAAGAAGCACCCCCCATAATGGGAAAAAAAATTCCCAAATCTAGAAAATGCCAGCAAATCATATAAATTATTGTGCAATTCAATCAAGTGTTGGAGGTAAATTTGAGCATTTGATGCCAATTGTTTGTCTAATAATGCCTATTGTCAATGAAGTGGTGTTTGGGAGCGGCATATTTATTGGTAGAGACATTTTTAGTGTAAATGTAATAAATTATGAAAAATATTTCCCAAATAGAGAGAGTTGTGTCACGAAACACGATTTTGTGGCTATAATTGTTAAATAAGTATTATCCAGTTGAACGGATCTTCCTCTTTTCCTATTTTAATATTATTAAGTGTGTTGCCCAATTTTTGAGCAACACTTCCGTTGCCCGTAATAAACTTCATCGTTTCTTCTTGATACTGAAGTAATTCAATGGGTGCGATGGTGGCTGCGGTTCCTGTTGCAAAGGCTTCGGTGAAAAGTCCTTTTTTGTAAGAATCGCTTAAAAATTCAAGACTCAAAGCCTGTTCATGCACCTTCATTCCTAGGTTTTTGGCTAATTGTATAACCGAATCACGGGTTATGCCTTCTAAGATGGTCCCATCCAATTGAGGAGTATATAAGGCCTCATCAATAATCGCAAAGAAATTGCTGGTGCCCAACTCTTCCACATATTTATGCTCAAGAGCATCCGTCCAAAGCAATTGATCGTAACCTTCCTTTTGCACTAAGCTTGCAGGGTATAAGGAAGCTGCGTAATTCCCAGCGGCCTTTACGTAACCCACACCGCCTGCCGCTGCTCGAACATAATTCAACTCTACTTTTATCCGAAGGTTTTTAGTGTAATAGGCGCCAACCGGACATCCATACATGATGAATTTATAGTTGTCGGAAGGCTTGACACCTAAAAAGGTATCAGTGGCAATCATAAATGGTCGAATGTAAAAGGCGGTATTGTCTTTTTCTGGAATCCAAGCTGAATCCAGTTTAAGCCACTCCTTTAAGGTACTTAAAAAGGTGTCAACGGGTATTTGGGGCATTGCCAGCCTCATTGCTGATTGGTTTAATCGCTCAGCATTGTCTCGGGCTCTGAATAGAATGATTTCTCCATTTGGAGTTTTATTAGCTTTCATCCCTTCAAAAATTGCTTGCCCATAATGCATACAACTCAAAGCAGGGCTCAAAGACAAATTCTGATATGGTATGATCTTGGGAGCTTGCCATGCACCATTGTTGTAGTCAATCTCGACCATATGGTCTGCAAATATTCTTCCAAATGGTATGTTGTTGAAATCTACGGCATTGATGCGCGAATTTTTAGTGGTTTCTATATGTATTCCTGACATTCTAAGCTTAATTTTGGTTCGAATTACGTTAAATCCTACCAAGAATTATGGAAACTTTGTCAAAACATGCCTTGAGTTTACTATTCGAATCCTACTACCAACTCGATGATCCAAAACATAGTGTAGTTCTTAACGAGGCTATTACACCGGATGATGACATCGAAGTTCAAGATGTTTTGGGTGCAGGAAATAAAAAAGTATTGGTTACCTACGTAGGCACAGCGCTGCATTCTGATGACGAAAATTATGCGTTTATCCTCAAAATCTTGTCTGCAGTTAATTTGGAATTATCCGATGTTTGGATGGCTCCAATGCCAAATTCGGCACCCTTGAAGTCTTTGGAAAACAAATCCATAGTACACCTCCATTTTGCAGATTCAGAATCCGAATATGGCGCCGAATGTTTTGCTTGGAAAAGCATAGCCACACGAAAATATTTGCTTTGTGGAAGCTTTGATACCCTTCAATCAAACGTACGTAGCAAGCGAGCCCTGTGGAAAGAACTCAAACAATTATCAGAGTATCCCATTTTGGGGAATGTGTCTTGAATATGGAATTAATTATAAATGTTTGGGGTGCTAATTATGCTTAATGTGTTGATTTTTAGCCCCTTGCCTTATTGCTACTTTCTGGCATTATTTTCGATGATTTAATAGTAACTAAAACTGCAGCAAAATTCAGATATCTGGTTTATGGGATTTTAATGCACCGCTATTGCAATGATTGAAAACAACAACATGAATGTTAAAAATGTACGACTTCTATTGATGGATGGCAACGAACTTAATCGGTGCTACCTGCTTCATCAAATGGGTGCGTTAAACATTTCGTGCGATTCTGTAGCTAATCTGCATGAAGCAGAAAAAATTTCAAAATCAAACAGCTATCACATAATTATTGCTCATTTAAACGCGTTCGAATCAAAAAAATATTATCAAATTAAAGAGTATCGATCGCAGTTTCCGGATATTTTATTTTTAGTTACCGGTCTGCAAAATCAGGTTGATCGATATGAAGATCTAGTGCCGTTTGGAGTGAATCACTTTGTTTCTCAAACGAATGTTGTAAAGTTTGTTGAGGAGTTATTGGCAAGCGCTTAGGGAACTAACATTAGCCCGAACTTAGTTTTATAAGATTCGAAGTTTTGCAAATCGAAGTATGAGTTGTTTAGTTCCGTAACTTTCAAATTCGATCGACGCTTTTCGATTTGCTCCTTCTCCTTCAATTTCCAACACTCTTCCTTTACCAAAACGTTGATGCTCAACCAATTGCTCCTCTTTTAGGCCCGAGGTGTCTTCTGGTATGAAATCCTGAATGACGGGTGGAAGATTTCGAACCGCCAAATTATGCCTGTTCAGGCTTGGTTTTTTGTTAAAGCTCGGTCTGTTTTCGCTTCCTCCTTCATTCGCTTTGCGTTGATCATAGCCACTGCTTCGGTCGGATCTGCTGGTTAAGCCATGCCCAACACCAACTTTCTGATCCATCTGTATAAATTCGGCGTCAAGTTCGTTTAAAAACCGACTGGGTTCGCACGGCAGCAGTTGGCCAAAACGGAATCTGGAGTGGGCAAAAGCCAGTGTTAATTTGGTTTCTGCACGTGTCATTCCAACATAAAACAACCGGCGCTCTTCTTCCAAATCTTGCCTACTTCCGGTAGACATTTGTGAAGGGAACAAGTTCTCTTCCATGCCAGAAATGTATACAAAGGGAAATTCCAATCCCTTTGAAGCGTGTATGGTCATGAGCGATATGTGATCACCGTCGCCTTTATCCTTGTCTGCATCTGTAAGTAAGGCAATGTCTTGCAAATACGTGCCCAAATCTTTTTCAAGCTCGCTCGTATCATCCGATGTAAATTCTTTGATCCCATTAAGCAATTCAACCACATTTTCATATCGGTTCATTCCTTCAACGGTCTTGTCTTCGTGCAACGATTTTAATAGGTTGGTTGATTTAGCAATCTGCATTGCCAAGTCGTATGCATCCTGATTTGCCAACTGGGTGGCAAAGCTCTTAATCATAAAAACAAAGTCGCGCAACTTTGAACTGGCAGAACTTAATTCTTTATATTCATGGGCAGAAACGATTACATCCCACCAGGACATGCCTTGTTCTGCTGCAATAACTTGAACCCGTTCGAGCGATGTTTTGCCAATACCCCGAGCCGGATAATTAATAATGCGTTTTAAACTTTCCTCATCGTGATGATTTACGGTTAGCCGCAGATAAGCAATTAAATCTTTTATTTCCTTGCGTTGATAAAAAGACTGACCGCCGTAGATGCGATACGGTAAGTTGAGCTTTCTAAGTGCCTCCTCCAAACTCCGCGATTGCGCATTGGTTCGATACAGAATCACAAACGATTTGTTGATGGCCTGACTGGCCATTTTTTCTTCAAAAATCGATTGGGATATCATCCTACCCTCTTCATTGTCCGTCATCGCCCGGAGGATTGTAATTTTATCTCCCAGTTCATTATCGGTCCAGACTTTCTTCTTTATTTGCTCTTTGTTGTTGGATATGATTGATCCTGAGGCATTTACTATCGTTTGCGTGGATCTATAATTTTGCTCCAGCTTGTAAACCTTATGGTCTGGGTAATCTTTTGAGAAATTGAGAATGTTTTTAATCGTCGCACCTCGGAAAGAATAAATACTTTGAGCATCGTCACCAACCACACAGATATTCTCGTTTACGGCGGCAAGCTTTTTAACAATCATGTATTGACAATGATTTGTATCTTGATACTCATCCACCATTACGTATTGAAACTTGTGCTGATACTTATTCAATACATCAATGTGAGTGCTAAACAATTCGAAGGTTTTTAATAACAAGTCATCAAAGTCCATGGCTCCAGCACGAAAACATCGCAAAGCATATCGTTCGTAAATTTTATAAATAAAACCTCGACCTCCAACACCGTCGTATGCCATTAGCTCATCTGAGTTCGCATACATCTTATGGGTTATTAAGCTATTCTTGGCCGCAGAAATTCGATTGAGCACCACGTTAGGTTTATATATCTTTTCATCTAAGTTCATTTCTTTGATGATGCTCTTTAGCAAGCTTTTGGAATCGTCGGTATCGTAAATTGAGAAGTTCGATGGATAGCCAAGCTTACCAGCCTCAATGCGCAAAATTTTGGCAAAAACCGAGTGAAAAGTTCCCATCCAAATGTTGCGGGCCTCGGTGCCAACAACATTTTCGATCCGATGCCGCATCTCTTTCGAGGCCTTGTTGGTAAATGTGAGAGCAAGGATGTTGAATGGATCGATTCCAGACCGCATCATATGAGCTATTCGATACGTTAAAACACGTGTTTTACCCGAACCAGCGCCAGCCACTATCATTACAGGACCCTTAATCTGCAAAACAGCTTCTTTCTGTGGCGCATTTAAACCTGCCAGGTAATCCAAATCTTCGTTGCTCATAAAGCCTCAAATTTATCGATTGAAATGAGCAATGTTGGTATGTAAAAGGTAATTATTAAACTTATTTTTAAACATTGTGGTTGGCTTAGCTTCTCAAATGAAGTGCAGTTGGGTTTGCCAATATTTTTTCAATTTTAAACCTTAGTTAAATATCAGCCCTTTATTTTGATAAAGTTTAGCAACTTTGCAACGCAATCGGAAATTTGAAATTCACACCATTACATATCGAGGGATTGGTACTCGTGGAGCCCAAAATATTTGGAGATCACAGAGGGTATTTTTACGAAAGTTACAATGCGAATGAGTTCGCAAAAAATGACATTCCAACTAATTTTGTTCAAGACAATCAATCGCTATCCAACAAAGGTACTTTGCGAGGTCTTCACTTTCAGCGCCCACCTTTTGACCAAGGAAAGATGGTGCGTGTTGTGCAAGGCAGCGTGTTGGATGTTGTGGTGGATATAAGAACAAATAGTGCCACCTATGGCCAACACCTTGCGGTTGAACTGACTGCGCAAAACCATTATATGTTGTGGGTCCCTCCTGGATTTGCTCATGGATTTTGCACCCTAGAAGACGATACGATCTTTAGCTATAAATGTACGAATTTTTATAACGTCGAATCCGAAATGGGCCTGGCCTATAACGATGCCTCGCTTCAAATTAAATGGCCCGATATTCCATCCATCCTATCTCAAAGGGATCGGAGCCATCCATCTTTCCAAGATTTTAAATCACCATTTTAAGAAATATGAGTACCGAATTAGAGCCACACATTCAAGAACTGGTTATTAAGTTGCAAGAGAAATACAAGAGCATGGGGCAAGATCTTGCCTCGTATTTAGAAGGGCGCTTGTATGAAGATTATGTTCCCTATTGGGATTACATTCGTTTGGATACCTTACTATCTCTTCAAACTCCCAAAACGCCCATACCAGATGAGATGATCTTTATTGTATATCATCAGGTAACTGAACTCTACTTTAAGATGATGCTCCATGAAATGCATCAAATAGCTGATTGTGAGTCTATAACAAAAGAATATCTATATGAAAAACTTCGAAGAATCAATCGGTATTTCATTCTTTTAACGGATTCTTTTGCAGTTATGGGAGAGGGAATGGAACAAGCCCAGTTTCTAAAATTCAGAATGGCTTTGCTTCCTGCTTCCGGATTTCAATCTGCCCAATACCGCAAAATTGAAATAGCCTCAACGTCGTTTTCAAACCTTGTGAGTAAGGATCACCGACACGAGTTCAATGAAAACTCAACCATAGAGGAAATGTATAAGCATATTTATTGGCAAGCTGGAGCAACGGTGCTGGCAACCGGCGAAAAAACGCTCACCCTTAAGCAGTTTGAAATGAAGTACAACAAGGGCCTATTGGAAATGGCGCATGAATACAGCAACAAGAATATTTGGGCTAAGTATAAGTCACTTTCCGTTGATGACCAGAATGATGAGAAATTACTGGAAATGATGCGAGAATTGGACCTGAACGTTAACGTTAACTGGCCACTGGTTCATTACAAAACGGCTGCGAGTTATTTACAGCGCAACCCAGAAGATATTGCGGCAACGGGTGGAACGAATTGGCAAAAATACCTACCTCCGCGTTTTCAAAAGCGCATCTTCTTTCCTCAGCTTTGGACCGATGAAGACAAAGAGAATTGGGGCAAGTCGTGGGTGCGAAAAAATGTCTACGATAAATAGCAGTCTTAATCCAGAAAAATGACTCGAACAAAACGCTCATTTTCTGAATCCAAGGCTAGATAATACTTCCCGCTCTGTGCGTTCATTTCGGTTCTTGAGATCTGAACACCGCCGTGATTAAATGAAATACTTTTTTCGAATACTACCTGCCCAGATGCGTTGAACATCGTAAGTTTTGTTTGGGTAGGATTGCTATTTAACGAATTGATATTTAGCGTGTTGATGACGTAGCTTGGGTATATTTTAAAAGTGGGTTCGATGGGCTTATGGACAAAGCTTGTTCCGTCGAAAGCAAGGATTAATCGAACTCAGGTTACAAAGTATACACTGTCTCCATTCTCATTTCCATTCCCATTTGCCGAAACAGCTATTGCGTACATTTTTATTTCATCAGTGTAGTTATCAGGGGCTTTCCATTGAAAACGAAAGACGCCGTCGTTGCTAAAAGGAACATTGTTGTGACTGATGTGGCTAACGTTGTTAATCGCGTCTGTTTGAATTTTTAGGTTGGGACTTTCCTCAATGAAGGTCCCGATTGACTTTAGATTTTTATCCAAGGCAATCATTTGAAACCCATGGCGTTTGTTCGTCTTTTCAACTCGAACCGTAACATTGTACGTTTTGTTGGCTTCATATTTTGTTTTGCCGTCGAGATCAATTTCTAAACCTCCGGTTTCTGGTATGCTTCCAGTTTTGCCTTTTCCATGACACGAATTGCACGTAGACAAGTTGCCATTTTGAACAACGGAATACAAAACTTCCGGTGGATCACCGGAGTACGATTCTGCATTAAATGCATTGAAAATGAGTAAATTTAAAGCAACTATAGCCGAAATTATCAAAAATGCCTTGTTCATAGATAAAGGGAATGTATGGTGTGGGCGATTATTCTTTTTCGCTGTCGTATAATTTCTCGTCTGTTTTCTTGTAATCCCCTCGTTTCCAGGCTTCAAAAAATTGCGCCCAAGCAAAAGGGTTTAGCAACGTATTGGGTGGAATTTGACCAGCGTAGTAATAGGTTTTGGCGTGTGAGGCCAACGAATATTTGCCCATTTCTGGCCCATCTGCTTTCATCGCTATACTTTGTTCTTTTATCTTTTCTCGTTCCAAGTTCTTTCGAGCTCGTTCCATATCGTCATCTGGAATGGAAGAGTTAACAAAGTAATAATCAAACATTTCGCGCAAGGGTAGTGGGCGAATAATGGCTGGATCGAGATAAATGGTATCCTCCGAAAGCAATTTAACCATAGAATACTTATTGGTGCTCAAGGTATCGGGGATGATGAATAGCGACTTTTTAAAACCGATGCAATTAAAAGTTATCGTGTCGCCTTTTGAAGCCACAAAGTTAAAGTAGCCATTTAAGTCGCTGTAAGCTCCTCTGCTCGTTCTGGATATGGTAATGTTTACATATGGAATCGACATTAAACTATCGGATGTAAGCACCATTCCCGAGAATTGAACCAATTCCTCATCGGCAACTTTGGCATTACTGGTCTTAGTGGTTGTTTTGGTTTGGCCAAAAGCAACCAGTTGCGAAAAAAAAATAAGTAACAGTATGCTTAATTTCCTCATGTAATCATTTGTTGTTCAAAGGTAAAGGTTGTTTTTTAAAAAATGATACCAGCAATTATGGCAATTAATACCCAAATAGGGGTAGGAATCTTTATTTTGACTAAAAGAATACATAATACTACAACCAATGCGATGTTGAAATAGTTCACATAGTCTGTGGGTTGCAAATTAGTAAAGTGAAAGGAATTGGACTCTTTCCATCTAAATCCAACCGGAAGAAACAAGAGATAGCCGGCGGCTAGCACCAATCCAGAGGAGGCAGCTACTACTCCATCCAACGAACGCTTGATTATTTTTAACCGTTTGATGTGATCCCATATGGGATACACAAAAAATATCATGAGGGTACCTGGAAGAAAAATGCCGATGGTTCCAACGATGCAACCCATGATTTGCCAAAAACTCCCAAATTCTCGCATAACTAAACCGCCGCTGAAGGTGGCAATGGTAAATATTGGTCCTGGAACGGCCTGATTCATTCCGATGCCCGAGAGAAATTCATTCATTTGAATCCATTCGTGAGCCTTAACAAACTGCTCTAACATCATAGGAATGAGTACGTTACCTCCACCAAATACCAAGGTGCCAAACCGATACGTATTTTCGAAGAGTATGAAGATGCGCATTGGTGTTTCCGTATCCGAAAAGCGCGCAAAAAATCCAGCCGCAATAAAGATGGTACTAAAAACAATTGGATAGGTCCAGTTTACCTTTATGGGTTTTCGAGTTTTATCATCGGATAAAATATCAGCATCGTTTTTGCTCAGGAAGTAACTAACCACACCTCCGCCAACCAATAGAATTGGAAACATCCAAGGGGTTTTTACATACTCTTCCAGTCGATGCCGAAGCAAGGCTACGATGGTAAAAGACAAGGCCATCAATATAAAGCGGAGCCGCCCCTTATTAACCTTCATGGCCATTTTTAAGCCGGCTGTAACAATGAAAGCAACGGCTAGCGGTTGAATGAATTGAAACCAGCTTTGGGTAGATCCGGCATCAAAAACAACAAAGAAAAAGGAGAAGAGCGACATGAATACAAAAGCGGGGAGTACCCAAATGATTAAGGTGAGAAAGGCTAAAAAAGGCCCTCCAAACTTATATCCCATGGCTGTTATGGTTTGGGTGCTGCTGGGGCCAGGCAACATTTGAGCTAAAGCATAAAGTTCTAAAAGTTCCTGCTCATTCAGATAACCCCGGCGTTCAACCATTCGCTTCTGAAACATTGCCAAATGCATCTCAGGTCCGCCAAAGGCCGAAAAGGCGATCACCATCACATCCTTCAGGAACAAAAGGCGCTTTATTTTTTTTACTTTTGACGCAGTCTTAGACATCAAATCAATTTCGAATCAATGAAGGGGCAAAGTAACTTTTTTTTTCTGTTTTCATATATTTTAATTACCACATTGGCAACCATAAACATAGGCTGTAATCCAATTGATGAACAGTATTTTGAGCGGATCGATTCACTTGATCGTATCATTTTGGACGGGGAAAAAATGCTAAATATTGATGCAATTACCATCCAAAATAGGCAAGAACTCATCTACAACCATTTGCGCTGGATGAGCACCTATAACACGGATACGCTCGATGAACAATTGGGATTAACTTTGGCTAAGTACAAGGGAATTTATAAGGCGTACAAGCGATTTGATCAAGGATATACCAAGGCTAAAATGGAACTTCAAATACTAAAAAATCAGGCGTTGGATTTGAGAACGGCGATAGATAAACGAGAATTATCGAAGACAGATTTTAAAAAGTTCTATGCTAAAGAGAAGAAAGATGCAGAAGAAAACCGAGATCTCATCGAATCTATAACCCGGCCGATTCTGTCATTAGAGCCAGATTATCAAAGAATTAGCATATTAGTCAATGATAAGTTGCAGAATATATCCTTGCATAACCCAAGATTGAAAGCGATTTTGGAAGAAGCAAGTAGGGCAGCTCAAGCGTCGGTTCCAAATTCAAATTAAATACCAGAATTTCATCCAACTACATTGAAGGTGATTTTGTGGATTAAACATATTTTTGCAACCCATTATCAATTCTCAATTTATGGCATTAAACATTAATCAAATCGAATTTTTCAAGCATCGTCACAACGGTCCTAATGAGGCCGATCGGGCGCTAATGCTGAAACTCATTGGCGAACCAAATCTGGATAGCTTAATAAACAAGACCATTCCAGCCGATATTCGTTTAGGACACGAGCTGAACACATCAAAAGCCTTAGGTGAACATGAGTTTCTTCTTGAATTAAAGCGAATTGCCTCGAAGAACAAGATGTTCAAATCATACATTGGAATGGGGTATTACAATACCTTAACGCCAAATGTCATCTTGAGAAACATTATGGAAAATCCAGGATGGTATACTCAATACACGCCATATCAAGCCGAAATTGCTCAAGGCCGATTGGAAGCCTTGCTCAATTTTCAGACCATGGTAATGGATTTAACAGGTATGGAATTGGCCAACGCATCTTTATTAGATGAAGGCACTGCTGCGGCCGAAGCCATGACCATGTTTCACAATCTTTGTAAGCGCAAAGAAGCGATGAAGTTTTTTGTGGATGAAAAGATTTTTCCTCAAACCATAGACATCCTTAAAACCCGTTCAAACCCGGTTGGCGTGGAGTTGGTTTTTGGCGATTTTAAAACTGTTGATTTAGACGACTCCTTTTTTGGAGCCATTGTTCAATATCCAGATTCGGAAGGTGAAGCAAGGGATTATACCAATTTTTGTGAAAACGCGCATTCTAAGGGTGTTTTGGTTTGTGCTGCCTCCGATTTGATGGCGCTTACGTTGTTAAAAGCACCGGGAGAATGGGGAGCTGATGCCGTTGTAGGGAACAGCCAGCGATTTGGCGTGCCATTGGGTTATGGTGGACCACATGCTGCATTTTTTGCCACACGAGAAGATTACAAGCGTCAAATTCCAGGTAGAATAATTGGAGTAAGTAAGGATGCACATGGAAAAACGGCGTTGCGAATGGCCTTGCAAACGCGCGAACAGCATATTAAAAGAGATAAGGCAACCTCAAACATCTGTACTGCTCAAGTATTGTTGGCCGTTATGGCTGGAATGTACGCAGTGTACCACGGTCCTGAAGGATTGAAACGCATCTCCGGAAAGATACATGGTTTAACAAAGGTTTTGGCAGCTTCATTGAACAAACTTGGTTTGAGCCTTGCCCATGAAAACTACTTCGATACGATTGCCATATCTGGATTAAGTGCCGACCATTTGGCTAAACTAAAAACGGTTTCGGAAGCGAATGAAATTAATTTCTGTTATACCAATGACGTTCAAATATCGATCGACGAAACTGTTGAACTTTCTGACATTCAGGGTATTGCAAACTGTTTTGCCGAAGTTCTTGGAAGTCAAGTAAATGTATTTGACTTTGTTTCTGCGGCGGAACTTACCTTGCCTTCGAGCCTGATTCGAAATACCGATTTTATGACCCACGAGGTGTTTAATACCTATTACATTGAACACGAAATGTTGCGATACATTAAACGATTGGAAAACAAAGATTTGTCGCTAACCCACTCAATGATTTCGCTGGGAAGCTGTACGATGAAGTTGAATGCAACCGTTGAAATGATTCCGGTTACTTGGCTAGAATTTAATTCCATCCACCCATTTGTACCCACCAACCAAGCCTTAGGGTATAAAGAAATGTTGGATGTGTTGAACGCAGATTTGGCAGAAATCACAGGTTTTGCAGGTTGTAGCCTTCAACCCAACGCTGGCTCGCAAGGCGAATATGCAGGTTTAATGGTCATAAAGGCCTACCTCGAAGATAAGGGAGAAGGTCATCGTAACATTGCCTTAATACCTTCGTCTGCACACGGAACAAACCCTGCAAGTGCTGTAATGGCTGGCATGAAAGTAGTTGTGGTTAAATGCTTAGACAATGGATACATCGATGTAGATGATCTCAAGTTAAAGGCAGAACAGCACAAAGATCATTTGTCGTGCATTATGGTTACCTATCCATCTACCAATGGCGTTTACGAAGAATCCATTCGAGAAATTACTTCGATTATACACGCAAGTGGCGGACAAGTTTACATGGATGGAGCCAATATGAATGCTCAAGTTGGATTAACCAACCCAGGCTTAATTGGTGCCGATGTATGCCATTTAAACTTGCATAAAACATTCTGTATTCCACACGGTGGTGGTGGGCCAGGCATGGGACCCATCTGCGTAGCGAGTCATTTAGTTCCCTTTTTGCCAGGTCACAGCGTAGTGAGCATAGGAGGTGAAAAGTCGATGACGGGAATTTCATCAGCGCCCTATGGAAGTGCCAGCATCTTGCTGATATCGTATGCGTATATTAAATTGATGGGAGCTAAGGGATTAAAAGAAGCAACTGAAGTTGCTATCTTAAATGCGAACTATTTAAAGGCACGTTTAGAGGGCCACTATCAGATGTTGTTTACCGGCGCCAACGGAACGGTTGCCCATGAAATGATCATCGATACTCGGATTTTAAAACCGGCATCTGGCGTTCAAGTCGTAGACATAGCTAAACGCATGATGGACTATGGCTATCACGCACCAACCGTTTCTTTCCCCATAGCTGGAACTCTAATGGTTGAGCCTACTGAGAGTGAAAGTTTAGAAGAATTGGATCGTTTCTGCGACGTGCTTATATCCATCCGAAAAGAGATACGAGACGTAGAAAACGGCAAGTATCCACAAGATAACAACCCGTTGGTGAACGCTCCACATACCGCAGAAGTAGCTTTAAGTAGCGATTGGAACAAACCCTATTCGAGAGAAGACGCGGTTTATCCATTGAGTTGGGTTCGGGAACGCAAGTTCTGGCCATCCGTATCTCGGGTAGATGATACGTACGGTGATCGAAACCTCGTTTGTGCTTGTTTGCCAATGAGCGACTACGAGGTTGCAGAAAGCTAGACAAATTATTGAAATAGCGGAAATTTTGAGCATATCATCGATGGTATGCGCTGGAATGCGTTTTTTTAGCTAATTTTCAAGCCTAAAGTAGAATACGTGGGTTTAACGCTGATAATTCTTTTTCTTGTTGTAGGCCTTATTTTTCTCTTGGTGGAGATTTTGATAACCCCGGGTTTTATATTGGGAGCTATCGGCATCTTATTCATGGCCTTTGGCATCTATAAAAGTTACCAAGACTATGGAACGAGTATAGGAAACATTGTTTTAGTCTCCGTTTTTGTGATTACGGTATTCATCGTATTTCTGGCTTTAAAAACGGGTGTTTGGGACCGGATGGCCTCTAAGGAGACCATTTCCTCTAAAGCTACCCAGAGCAATGAAGGCTGGGTGCAAGTTGGTGATCAAGGAAAGGCAGTATCCGCACTTCGACCTTCAGGTAATGCTCTATTTAATGGAAGAAAGGGAGAGGTTACCAGCGAAGGAGAGACCATAGAAAATGGAACGGAAGTTAAGGTATCTAGATTGGCGCAGAATAAAGTGTTTGTTCGCAAAGTGGTTCGCAGTTAGATTTATAAAATTTTAATAAAGTAAAAAGTAAAATATGAACGATTTATTTCTCTTAGTATTTGGGGCGGCCAATGATGGCTTTATGCTCATTATAGGAATCATTGCCATACTGGCGTTGATGGCCTTGTTTTTCTATTTTATACCCATCAGCTTATGGTTTACCGCCTATGTTTCGGGCGTAAAGGTGAGCATCATCCAATTGGTATTAATGCGCATTCGGAAAGTGCCTCCTTCGTTGATCGTAAATGCTCAAATAAATTCAGTTAAAGCAGGCTTGGATACCACCATTAATGCGCTTGAAACGCATTACATGGCGGGCGGAAATGTAAACAATGTGATCAAGGCTTTAATTAGTGCCGATAAGGCAAACATTCCATTGGATTTCAATTTATGTGCTGCGATTGATTTGGCGGGTAGAGATGTGTTTGAAGCGGTTCAGTTAAGCGTTAATCCACGAGTTATTAATACCCCACCCGTTGCTGCTGTGGCTAAGGATGGTATTCAACTAATTGCCAGAGCACGCGTAACCCTTCGAGCAAACATTCATCAACTGGTTGGTGGCGCAGGCGAAGAAACTATTTTAGCGCGAGTTGGAGAAGGTATTGTAACCACCATTGGTTCGGCTACCAATCACAAATCGGTATTAGAAAATCCAGATCAGATATCTAAAACGGTATTGGCTAAAGGGTTGGACGCTGGAACGGCATTTGAAATCTTGAGTATTGACATCGCCGATATTGACATAGGAAAAAATATTGGAGCTGGACTTCAAACGGATCAAGCAGATGCCGACTTGAAAGTTGCCAATGCCAAGGCCGAGGAAAGAAGAGCAATGGCCGTTGCTGAAGAACAAGAAATGAAAGCGAAGAGTCAAGACGCACGAGCGAAGGTAATCTTGGCCGAAGCTGAAATTCCAATGGCAATTGCCGAAGCTTTTAGAGCAGGAAATCTTGGAATTATGGACTATTACAAGCTCCGAAACATAGAAGCAGATACCAGCATGCGAGATTCAATTTCTGGTCCTGGGAAGAAGAAAGGGGATAAATAAACGATAATTTCACCCCCCCCCCATAAAAGTGGGATTTCTGTGATAAAATGACAGAGTCCCACTTTTTTTTGTCCTTGATTATGGCCATATTTGTTTGAAACTTAAATAATAAATCCATGAACAAATTAAAATTATTATCAATCGCCTTGTTTCTTTCAACCGCGCTGTTCGCCCAGAACGATATTACGTGCGTTCAGAAAGTTGACAACGATTGGACCTTATATTCTTTCGATGCTAACAATCAGGAATATGTAAACCCAATCTTAAAACTCAATTCGAAATACACTAAAAATACCTTCACTTCATTTGGCGATGGTGCAACGTATGCATACAGCACCTTCGACGGTACTTCGTCATCCATTCATATCGTAACGGAATATGGGGGTGAAAAGAAAATATTTAGACAATACGAGCAAATTTTATCGTTGGATTACGATCGAGCCCGTGCTAAATTAGTCTACCTATCCTCTAGAAAAAGTCCAAATTACTATGATTTTTTGGTCGAAGATATTTCCATAACCGTTTTGGATTTAGAAACCTCTGACCAAGCTAAGATTCAAATTCCAACTTTCTCAATTCTTGTTCCAACCATTCCGTATTCTGGAATTAACAACAAAAAAGATCAAGCGGGTTTAAATCAAAATTTGGACTACCATATTGGAGTTCCAACCATTGTACAGAGCGAAGCTAAATTTATGTTCGTTGCCAAGGATATTCCGGGAGTAACACGATTAGTGAGCTTGGACTTATTAACCCATGAAGTGAAAACTATGGCGTTGTCGGACGATGTAATTTCGATTACTGCAACAGACAAAATTGGCCGATTGAAAGCAATGTATTATCGTCAAGATGGTGCCACAACTGAAATGTTCGTTGGCAATCTAAATACACAATCTGGTATTGTTACGAATGAAGTAAGCCTAGGAAGTTATATCAATAATTTGAAAGTAGTTAACGATGGATACCTAGCGTACGATCACTTGAACAACGTGGTATATGCCATTAAATTCATGAATGGCTTCAATCACCTCATTCAACTCGACCCCAATTCAAACGTAACGTATTCGAAGCAAACCATACCAACAGACATGGATGTACGTGTGGCTCCAATGCAACCCGTTGCAAAAACGGCTTTGGCAAATGTGGTTACCTCATACCCAAATCCAGCAACTAATTCGGTAACGGTTGGTACCGACCGAGAAAATATAGCTACCCACTATACCGTAGTAAATCTGGCAGGTGAGGTAGTTAAAGAAATTGAAGTTTTGGGTGAACGTTTAGAAAATTCAATCGACATGCGAGATTTGTCGGAAGGAATGTACTTTATACGCGTAACGGCCGGATCAGAAATAGCCGTGGTTCGATTTATGAAAACAAACTAGAAAACTTTTTTCTATCGATTGCTCGCTTTAAAGGACTCATTCAATTCTTTAAAATTTAGTTTTCCATTAACTTCTTTTATACAATTAATGGTGGTTAATGCCTTTTTTATTCTCACTTCCACAGATTTTGGCTTGCCAACAATGTGGAGGAGCGTTCTGATCTTTCCATATGTTAAGGATTCAAAATGCTTTTTGCCTTCGAGGTCTATTTTGAGCAACTCCTCCAATTCTTGTGGAAAAGGGAGCCCATACTTACTGGTGTTGGGTTCGATGCAAGCAACCACTTTATCGTGTATTGTTAAACTCATTTTTTTTGGATTTCCTTATTTACCATAATAAAGTATTCGCTATCTCCATTGGGCATAAGCCCACATTGAAAGCTCAATACATCATTGAGATGACAAACTATTCTTTTGGACTTATTTGTTAAATACAAGGCAAGTTCTTGCTTGGGAACCATAAACCCAACACTCCAGTTTTCGGAGCTAAGTCTAACCAGAACAGCGCTAAATTTATTCAAAGCCAGAACCTAACGGATTTTATGCTAAAGGCTGCATGAGGAGTCGGCGGTTTGTGGAACGTTCGTTGTTTTGATGGCATCGTATCCTCCAGCAACATCCGTGAGATTGTGGAATCCTCTAGCTTTTAATATAGAAGCCGCTATAACTGAGCGGTACCCGCCGGCACAATGAACATAGAAATTTGAATCTTTCGGGAATTCAGCCAAGTGGTCGTTTAATGCATCCAGCGGAGTGTGAAGCGCTCCTTCAACATGGCCATTGTTGTATTCGCCAACCTTCCGCACATCGAATACCGTGTTGTTGGATGCTTTGAGCTCTGTTTCAAAGTTCTTTGCTGTGATGGATCGAAGCTGGTCGATCTCTTTGTTGGATTCTTTCCAAGACTGAAAACCGCCGTCCAAGTAGCCAATGGTTTCATCAAAGCCAACCCGAGATAAGCGCGTAATGGCTTCTTCAATTCGTGCTGGATCTACCACCAACAAAATGGGCTGTTTAACGTCTTTAACCAGTCCGCCAACCCATGGGGCAAAGCTACCATCCAACCCAATAAAAACCGACTTTGGTATAAATCCTTTAACAAACTCCGACTGAGAGCGTACATCTAGAATCAAGGCATCTGTTTCGTTGGCGGCCGTTTCAAAGGCATCGGGCGACATTGCCTTACTACCTTTAGCAATTACGTCGCTGATGTTGGCATATCCTTCTTTGTTCATTTGAACGTTCATTGGGAAATATGCTGGGGGAGGCGCCAATCCATCATTTACTGCTCGAATAAACTCTTCTTTAGTCATATCCGCACGAAGTGCATAGTTCATTTTTTTCTGATTGCCTAAGGTATCAATCGTTTCCTTCATCATATTCTTACCACAGGCAGAACCCGCCCCATGGCCAGGATAAACTGTAATGTAATCGGGTAAGGGTATGATTTTGTTGCGCAAGCTATCAAAGAGTATTCCCGCTAAATCATCTTGAGTCATGTCTGCAGCCTTTTGAGCTAAGTCAGGCCTTCCAACATCACCTAAAAAAAGTGTATCGCCAGAAAATATTGCCTGTTCCTTGCCGCTTTCATCTTTTAAAAGGTAGGTGGTGCTTTCCATGGTGTGGCCCGGTGTATGCAGGGCCGTAATAGTTATATCACCAATTGTGAAAACTTCACCATCTTGAGCCGTGGTAGATTTGAACTTGGTTTCGGCCGAAGGACCATACACGATTTCAGCACCTGTTTTCTCAGCTAAGGTGATGTGCCCGCTCACAAAGTCTGCATGAAAATGAGTCTCAAAAATATATTTGATTTTGGCTCCGTTTTTTTTCGCTTTGGATATGTAGGCATCCACTTCCCGCAAAGGATCAATAATGGCAGCTTCTCCGTTGCTCTCGATGTAATAGGCCCCTTGGGCCAAACATCCGGTATAGATTTGTTCTATGTTCATCGTGTATTATGTTTCAATTATCACCAACAAAAATGTGCTCATTACGTTTGCAAATTACTTTTTTTTCTTTCTTCAAAACACGAGATTGATAATTCTCACAATAATATTTATAGAATTCGAACTTTTAGGTATTGATGCCAGTGTTGTGATAATGGCCCCAAAGCACTATGAAACCTAAGATTTCTAAAGCCACATTTCCTTTTACTCCTTTATTCATGATGTTTTCGGGTGGGTGCGTTTTAGGGTTCTGCAAGGCCATTATAAGGTAAAGCCAAAATGTTGATAAGTTTAGGTTTCAATAATTCTTTGTCTATATTTGTACAACTACTACTCGCCTCAGGGCGTACACTATTTTAGCTTATGAATGAAAAATTGACCTCGTCAACGTGCTCTTGTTTGCCAATTTTTAAGTATGAGTATGATTCAGCGCCGTGCCTAGCATGTGCCAACGAAACACCCACAAACTACTTTATTGCAAGTGACATCACACTTAATGACCCTTACGAAACGTACAGAATGAGTGCAAGTTTGGACTTCAGGGTAACCCTTTCCTATCTCGAATAAATACTGCTTTATGTTACTGCTCCTTACCTTTGTTTTTCTAAAATCCCTACGCAATGATTTGCCTAAAGCTCCCTTTGGTTCACGCCGTTTGGAATTGAAGTACTAACCTGAGTTCGATTCATATTTTGAATTCAGAACGCTTGTGAACAGTGAGTTTCGAGTAAAAATTGCGAAGACAGGGCGGGCCCTTTCGAGTAATTTTTACGATGAAAATCGCTTTTCACAAGT
>JBLHHI010000056.1:0-21920 GCA_047614125.1 Bacteroidia bacterium
AAATTTGCTTTTTAATAAAGCCGCATAGTCTTCATTATCAGTTCTTGGTTTACCCCGGTAAACCTACAAACATGACGCTTCGACTATACAATTTTATAAAAATCTGAACCTGCAAATATTAATCGAACTCAGGTCTACAACTAATTTGTAGAAGATTCGATGATTAAGCTTGCACCGTTGTTATTACGCTCAACGACAATGATTATTTATTTTCCGTTTGGCGCTATTTATATAAAGTCAGTTTGGCGAATATTGCAGTTCGAAATTTATACAAATGACACACTTAAATACAATTATTTGGCTTTGCACTTTAGCAACAATAACAGCATGTGGAGCACAAAGTAGTTCTAACAATGATGATAAAAAATCGCAACAAGTATCACAAAATGAGGGAGATACGCTGCGTTATGCGGAAGAAGTTCACTTAAAAAATGTTCGTCAGCTTACGTTTGGTGGCGATAATGCCGAGGCATATTGGAGCTTTGACGACGCTCGCATAACCTTTCAAGCTAAGAATCCGGCATGGGGCGCGGAGTGCGATCAGATTTATACCGCTAAAGTGGGTGAAGAAATGCGCTCTGCTCCACAATTAATAAGCACTGGTTTTGGAAGAACGACGTGCAGTTATTTTATGCCAGGAGATACGACCATCATTTTTGCATCTACGCATAAAGACAACAAAGCTTGTCCACCAGAGCCTTCTCGAGAACAAGGCTATGTATGGCCAGTATACGCATCATTCGACATATATGTCTCCAACTTAAAGGGTGATATCCTAAAGCAATTAACCAATAATTCGGGCTATGACGCCGAAGCAACTGTTTCGCCCAAGGGTGATATGATTGTATTCACCTCAACACGTTCTGGTGATTTAGAATTATATACTATGAACATCGATGGCACCAACGTTAAACAAATTACATCGGAACTGGGATATGATGGAGGTGCATTTTTCTCGCCAGATGGTACGAAGTTGATTTTTAGATCTTCGCGTCCAACCACTCCGGAAGATGTAAAAGTATACAAAGATTTATTGGCGCAAGGATTGGTTATGCCTGCAGATATGGAACTTTATGTTTGCGATGTTGATGGAAGTAACATGAAGAAAATCACCAACTTAGGCCAAGCTAACTGGGCACCGTTCTTTCATCCTTCTGGGAAAAAAGTAATCTTTTCATCCAACCATAAATCTGAAAAAGGTGGGCGACCGACCTTTAATCTATTTATGATTAACGTGGATGGTACAGGCTTAGAACAGATAACCTTCGATGATGTTTTTGATGCCTTTCCAATGTTTTCGAACGATGGCACCAAGATCATATTTTCCTCAAATCGTCACAACGGAGGCACCAGAGATACCAATTTGTTTTTGGCCGATTGGGTTGAATAGCTTATTAAGTTGAAGTTGAAGTTGAAAGAAACTTGCCCGTTGGACTTGCGCGCTGTAACGCAGCGAAGGAGTGTTGATGCAGAAGTATAAGTGTAAATTTAATCAAAAGTTTGGCTGTTGCTATTTGAATTCCTGCTTTTACTTAGCCGTCATTCAGTCCGTAAGTGCTTGACTGCAGATGAGCATGGATCGATCTTTTGAATTCACCAATTTGGCTATGGGGTCTATGTTTAAAGAGATAAGTTGGCATGACCTTCGCAATACCCGAACGGCATAGGTGTCATTCCGAACTCTATCCGGAATCTTATTCAATTCTTCACAAAATCATCGCTGTCTCATATATTTTGTTAAAACCCGCATCCAGACATTAAGCGTTTGGCATTGGCCAGTGTGATTTTTAAACCAAATTAGACAAAAGTCATCCGATTATTGGAAGGATCGGAGTAGTCTTTAAGCGCTGGTATATATGGATTTTTTGCCATATTTATTAACTGCAACTATGTTGCTATTTTTAATAATAAAACGGGTATTGTATATGTTTCTGGAAGTCAGGAATTTAAGATGTCGTTTAAAATAAAAGTAATTGTTACGCTCTTTACACGCATGTAAAGCATGCTGATTGTTCTGAATGAGCGCTTTGATGATCTGAATTTGAGAAGATTTTTAAAAAAATTAATAAATTGAATTATTTGTCTTAATGTTGATTTTTAAAACGAAAATATGAGTGGAAACTTAAGGGCTGCGAAGGCCAATTTTGGAACCCTACCTGTTTTCTTAACGGCCATTAGCACCATTTTAGGAGCGGTTATGTTTCTAAGGTTTGGCTATGCCGTGGGTAACGTAGGATTTTGGGGAGCCGTTGCCATCATAGTTGTTGGACACATGGTAACTATACCAACGGCCATGGCCCTCTCAGAAATAGCAACGAATCAGAAAGTAGAGGGTGGTGGAGAATACTACATCATTTCTCGATCTTTTGGAATTAATACAGGTGGTGCAATTGGGATGGCCCTCTACTTATCGCAAGCCATTTCAGTGGCCTTTTACATCGTTGCCTTTGCCGAGGCTTTTGGTCCGTATTTACCCGATATGTCAACCGCTTTAGGTTTCCAGATTACGGACATGCGATTGATTTCGGTTCCAGCACTTCTTTTGCTCATAGCCCTGATGCTTACCAAAGGAGCTGATTTGGGAATGAAAGCACTCTATGTTGTGGTGGCAATTTTGTTGGTTTCGCTCGTAATGTTTTTTATGGGGAGTCCGGCCGATGCGAGCTTAGCAGCCCGCGATCTTGGACAAACGGTTACCAATCCCGACAACTTTTTTTATGTTTTTGCCATATGTTTCCCTGCATTTACGGGCATGACGGCTGGTGTGGGATTATCGGGTGATTTAAAAGATCCATCCAAATCAATACCCATAGGAACGATGGCCGCCACCCTGGTGGGTATGGTTATTTATGTGTTCATTGCGTATAAACTTACCATTTCGGCTACGCCTGAAGCATTGGACAGCAATCAGTTGGTTATGATGGACATTGCCACGTGGGGACCGATTATTCCGATTGGATTAGCGGCGGCAACCATTTCATCGGCCCTTGGGTCATTTATGGTAGCACCAAGAACCTTACAAGCCCTAGGCAACGATAAAGTTTTTCCTTCGCCAAAATTTAACTTCTTGTTGGCAAAGGGTAAAAAGCACAACAACGAACCCTTTAATGCAACCTTATTAACCGCGGTAATCGCCATATTTTTTGTTTTAATGGGCGATGTGAACTTTGTGGCAGAGATCATATCGATGTTCTTTATGGTTACGTATGGAACCTTAAATTTGATTTCATTCTTGAATCACTTCTCCGCCGACCCCTCATATCGTCCTTCGTTTAAAAGCAAGTGGTACATCTCGGCTATTGGAGCCTTTTTGTGCTTCTATCTCATGTTTAAAATGAATACCATTTACGCCATTCTTTCGCTGGCCTTGGTGGTGATAATGTATTTGGTAATTACCTTTAGAAGTGACGAAAAGAAGAATTTAGCGGCCATCTTTCAGGGAGTAATTTTCCAATTCAGTCGGCGGGTGCAGGTCTTCCTTCAAAAGGCAGAACGATCGGATGAAACATGGAGACCTTCCATCGTGTGCTTAAGTCAAGATACGTTCGAACGAAATTCTGTGTTTGATATGATGAAATGGCTTTCACATCGATATGGTTTTGGAACTTTTGTACACCACATAAAAGGCCAATACAACTATGAAACGTTAAAAACATCCAACGAAGCTCTTGAGCGTTTAATAAAGCAAAGTGGCATTAGCCAAAGCAATGTTTTCCTAGATACCTTGGTAAATCCATCCTTTACTTCGTCCATTGTTCAGACCATACAAATGCCGGGCATTTCGGGCAAGGATAACAACATGTTGTTGTTTGAGTTTAAACGCGACGAGCCCGAAAAGTTGAAGCCCGTTTTGGAGAATTATCATCTAATGGAAATTGCCAAACAAGATGTTTGTATTCTTGGTACGAGTGATCGAACCTTTGGTTATAAGAATGAAATCCATATTTGGATTACCGAAAATGATTACGAAAACGCGAATTTGATGATCATAATGAGTTACATCATTTTAGGCCATCCGGAGTGGAAAAAAGGCGTTATAAAAATATATGCACTCTTTCCTGATGAGCGAATTAGCGAAATGAAAGCAGATTTGTTAAAGCGAACGAAGTCGGGTCGTTTACCCATATCTCCGAATAACATTACGGTTATTAGTGATAAGAACTTCAAAACGCTAAAAATGGCGGTGAACCAGATTTCATTTCAGGCCGATTTGGTGGTGCTTGGATTTGAAGATGATATTGCCAAGCAAGGCGACGTAAACCATTTTACTGGATATGATAAGGTGGGGAACATCTTATTTTTTAATAATAACAATGAAATTGGTTTAACTTAAAAGACCTAAACCTGTTGATAATGAATGCATTAGTGCAAAATGTAATGACTTATGAATGATTTTTTAGCCTATCATCTGGTAAAATTGGGAAGCATTGACATAACGGTTGGTACGATTGTTATGTTAATCATAGTGTACATCGGCACTAAAATCTTGCTGTTCATTTTTAAGAGGCTGATTAAACGCCATCTGCTCAAGGCCAGTTTGGCACCTGGAAGGTTGGCGGCCTTGTATCAAATTGTTAAATACTTTGTGTGGTTTTCAGCCTTGATGATATCGCTTCAAATTATAGGAATTGAATTAACCTTCTTATTGGCAAGTTCCGCTGCTTTAATGGTTGGAATTGGCCTGGGCTTGCAAAACATTTTCAATGATTTTGTGTCTGGAATTATTCTTCTGTTGGAAGGAAGCGTGGATAAGGGCGACATCATTTCCATTGGAGAGATGGTGGGAGAGGTACAACAAATTCACATCCGAACTTCTGTAATTTTAACTCGAAACAACATTTCTATTATTGTTCCAAACCACAAGCTGGTTGAAGACAACGTGATCAATTGGAGTCATTTGCACATGAACCCAAGGTTTTTGCTCAAAGTTGGCGTGGCATACGGCAGTAAGACCCGAATGGTTCAAGAAATACTGTTAAAGGTTGCCAAGGCGCATGAATTGGTGGATCAAGATCCAGCACCCTTTGTGCGATTTCGAGATTTTGACGACAGCGCGTTGAGCTTTGAGCTCTATTTCTGGTGTGGCCATGTATTTAGGATCGAAGATGTTCTAAGCGACATGCGTTATCAGATTGATGATGAATTTAGAGCGAACGATGTGGTGATTCCATTTCCACAAAGGGATGTTCATATTAAGGAGGCGAAATAGGAAGTTTCGAATGAGGTAGTGTATTAAGGCAAAGGTGACGGCAATTAGGAGGTAACTTTCATATATATATGCTGTAAATGGTCTAATTTGGTCGAGACGGATTTCTTGGTTAAATTTGTGTAATTCGTTCCCAACGGTTGGGAACGGTTAACCCGAACTAACTAATAATCAATGCTTCCCAATTCAAAAAAGTGCAAAGTTTGTAAAAACTTGTGCAAAGGAAGGAGCAACAAAATCTTTTGCTCCATTCCTTGCAAAAATTTCTATCATAAAAACTTAAGGTATTCTTCAGCAAAGGCCGGTATCCGAATTAATGAATACTTAAATCGAAATCATGGCATTTTGACAGAGATTATTTCAAAAAATCTTTTTGGGATACTAGATAAGGTCAAATATCAGTTTGGATGTTTTTTTTGAAAGGTAGAATACACCAGCTTTACCAAAAACCAGAAAAGGCAACTTTTATCCAACCAAACAAAAGAAATCTGTGTAGAAAGCCTACGTCGTTTTCCGATAATTCATAATGGCCCAAAAATTGAATACAATGGCAAAGCCAATCATCACCCAAATGTGGTGTGTGATATTACGCAAGCCACTTCCTTTTAAAACCACCATGCGCATCACTTCAATAAAATAAGTAACCGGATTTAAGTAGGCAAAGGCTTTAGCCCACTCCGGCATCGATTCGATTGGGGTAAACAAACCGCTCATTAAGATGAAAATCATCATAAAAAAGAAGGAAATTGACATGGCTTGTTGTTCGGTTTCGGAGTAGGTAGAAACCAGCAATCCAAAGCCCAACAACGCAACAAGAAACAGCGCTAAATATCCATACAAGAGAAGCAAACTGCCAATGGGAACAATGCCGTAAACAAGCCATGAAATGCCAAAGAAACCAATGGAGAAAACCACGATGCCAATGATCCAAAACGGTATCAGTTTGCCCAAGATGTAGTGATGCTTTTTAATGGGCGATACGTTTATCTGCTCAATGGTTCCAACCTCTTTTTCCTTAACTATGTTCAACCCGCACATGTATGCACCTACCATGGTAACTAAGATTACCAAAATGGCCGGAACCATAAAAACCTTGTAGTTTAAATATGGATTAAACCAATTGATGCTGCTCACCTCAATCTTCTTAAAAACTGCGCCCGGGTCGGAAGCCACCATGCTTGCGGATATTTTTGCGTTAAAATCGGTGATGATCGTACCGAGGTAAGCGCCACCCAAATTGGCCTTTGTGCCATTTATAGCATTAACTGCAATGAACACTTTTTCAACTCGATTTCTGCCCAAGTTTTTCTCAAAATTGGCGGGTATCTCCAGAATTAAATCAGCTTCGTCGGATTCGATTTTAGTAAAAGCTTCGGAAAACGAATGGCCATATTCGATCAACTTAAAATATCCAGAAGCCGTAATTTTTGAAACCAGTTCTCGAGAATAGGCCGACCGATCATGATCAACTACCGAAATGTTAACGTTTTTCATCTCATAATCTGCCGCCAAAGGCATGATGACCAATTGCACTATTGGCAGTACAAATATGAGCGGGAGCAAGGTCTTATTTCTAAAGATCTGCTTGAATTCCTTAATCAGTAAAAACCTAAGTGCTCTCATTGCAGTCGGATGTTAAATTTTTTGAAGCTGATGAAAAGAAGAAAGGCCGTCATCCCCGATAAAATGAAGGTTTCCTTCCATATGCTAGCAATTCCCAACCCTTTAATCATTATCGATTTTACGATGATGTAATACCACTTGCTGGGGATGATGTTTGAGATAATTTGCAATGGAATTGGCATGTTTTCCAACGGAAACATAAAGCCCGAGAACATGACGGTTGGAAGCAACATAGCCATGAGTGAAATGAGCATAGCAGCCTGCTGCGTTTGGGTGACATTGGAAATGAGTAAACCCAATGACAGTGCACACAATATTAAGATTGCGCTTTCAGTATAGAGTAGTAAAAAGCTGCCATTCATGGGCATTTCCAGCAAGAAGATGCTCATGGCCAAAATGATGGTAAGATTAATGATCGATAAGAAAAAATACGGAACGGCCTTGGCAATAATCACGGTAAACGGATTCATGGGCGAGACTAACAAGACTTCCATCGTACCCTTTTCTTTCTCTTTAACAATAGATACTGAAGTCATTAAAACACAGACCAACAGCAATACCAGCGCCATTACTCCAGGTACAAAGTTGGTTGCTCCTTTTAACTCTGGATTGTACAACATGCGGGTTTCAGGTATAATCTTAACCCCGTTCATCGCACCGGCATTTATCTCTTGCTCATACGTTCGAACAATGGAGGAAATATAATTGGTTAAGGTGGATGCCGTGTTTGGGTCGGATGCATCGGCAATTACTTGAATTTGAGCGTGTTGTGCATGATGCAAGTCGTTGTGAAAGTTGGCCGGAAATACTATTACCAATTTTACATCTCCCTCTTTAAAGGCTTCTTCAATTTGGTTGTTGTCGAGAATGACTTTTTTTATTTCAAAGTTTTTGGTAGCTGATATTCGTTCTATTATTTGCTCCGAAGCTTGGTCGTGTGCATAATCGCAGACGACAATTTGGGAGTTTTTTATTTCGTTGGTGAGGGCAAATCCAAACAAAACAATTTGAGCAATGGGCAGACCAAAGAGCATCAATAACGTTTTGTTATCTCTAAAAACGTGGTAGAATTCCTTTCGAACAAATATGAGAAACTGTTTCATCTAGTCGGATTTTCTTATTGCGGTGCGTGCAAGTTGATAGAAAACATCGTCCATCGTTTTAGCATTGTATTGTACTTTTAAGTTGCTCGGGGTGTCTAAGGCCGCTATCTTGCCGTCTACCATCATTGAAACTCTATTGCAGTATTCTGCCTCATCCATATAATGGGTGGTAACAAAGATGGTAATCCCGCTTTCGGCGGCTTGGTAGATTAAGTCCCAAAACTGACGACGGGTAATTGGGTCTACACCACCGGTAGGTTCGTCTAAAAACACGATGGAAGGCTTGTGCAAGATCGCAACCGAAAAGGCAAGCTTTTGTTTCCAACCCAACGGCAGCGATCCAACCAGTTTTTTAGCTTCTGTAGCTAAACCCAGTTGGTCTACGAGTATTTCGGATTGTTCTTTGATCTTGGCATTCGACAAGCCATAAATGCCCCCAAAAAAGCGAATGTTTTCAATAACTGTTAGGTCTTCATACAACGAAAATTTCTGACTCATATAGCCAATGTGCGACTTAATGCGCTCGGTGTCTTTGTAAATGTCGTATCCCGCAATATTGGCCTTTCCTGAAGTTGGAAGAGACAATCCACAAAGCATGCGCATAGCGGTGGTTTTACCCGCACCGTTTGCTCCTAAAAATCCAAAGATCTCTCCAGCAAACACGTCGAAGCTTATGTTATCAACGGCGGTAAAATCGCCAAAGGTTTTGGTAAGGTTTTCGGTGGAAATAACGGATGTTCTATCCTGCATGGCTTTCATTGGTCATTAGGTGAATAAAACAATCTTCAACCGTTGGCTCGATGGCCGATATTTCAAAATCGCCATGATCGAGTGTACCCAACTGGTTATTATGGACTTCTTTAATATTTACGGAGTCGTAAAAGCTTATGTGATGATCTTCTCCAAAAGCGTAGACCGATTTTATTGTTGGCAAGATTCGAAGGTCGGACAAGAGCCGACTCATTTCGCTAGATCGCACGGAAAACAATGGGTCTGGGTACGCATCGATGATTGCTTGTGGCGTATTTACCGACAAGATTCTACCGTTCTGCATCAAAGCAATTCGCTCACACAAGTTGGCCTCGTCCATATAGGGAGTGGAAACCAAGATCGTAATGCCTTCTTTTTTTAATCGTTTAAGCATTACCCAAAATTCTTTACGGGAAACCGCATCAACGCCAGTGGTTGGTTCATCCAAAAAAAGCACCTCCGGTCGGTGAATGAGGGCGCAACACAGTGCGAGTTTTTGTTTCATTCCTCCAGAAAGTTGCCCAGCTCGTCGTGTTTTGAAGGGTTCCAACTGAACGTAAATATCTTCAATCAAATTATAGTTTTCTTCTACAGTAGTGTTGAAAATGGCGGCGAAAAAGCGCAGGTTTTCTTCCACCGATAAATCTTGGTAAAGCGAAAACTTACCAGGCATGTAGCCAACCTTACTTCGAATTTTTTTATAATCAAATACCACGTCGCTGTTGTTTACTGCAGCACTTCCTTTATCGGCTAAGAGCAGCGTGGTTAGGATTCTAAAAAGGGTGGTCTTCCCGGCGCCATCCGGGCCAATAATACCAAACAATTCACCCTTTGCCACCGAAAGAGAAACATCAACCAAGGCATTTACCCGGCCTTTGTCGTACGATTTATACAGATTTTGGACGCTTACGTCAAACATGACCTAAAATTTGATTTGACCATACATCCCAATCTTATACTTTCCATCGTTGGGCACTTTTACCTTGATTGCATACACCAAATTGGCTCGCTCATCCTTAGTTTGTATTGTCTTGGGTGTAAATTCAGCCTTGCTGCTGATCCAAGTAACGGTTCCTTTCTCTTCATTAAATCCACCGCTTCCGTCGTCGGTTAAAACCGTAACCTCCTGATTGAGTTTGACGTTAGGTACTTGATTTCCAGTGATGTAGGCACGAAGGATGATTTCCTGAAGATCTGCAATTTTGTACAAGGGCTTACCCAAAACAGTAAACTCCCCGTTGTAAGCCATTTGAGTGGTAATGGTGCCGCTAAATTCGCTGATAACAATGCCGTCGTTCATTTGCTTTTGGATTAAGGCCAACTGTTTTTCGCTTGGATCAACTTGTGCATTAATCTGCGCCTTAATAACTCCAACCTGCGTTTGATTTGCACTTAACTGCTTTTGCAAAACAGCTCGTTGTCCTGTTAAGTCATCCAATTGCTTTTGAGGCGCGGCGTTCGATTTTA
Organism: Bacteroidia bacterium; assembly: GCA_047614125.1. Lineage (GTDB taxonomy): Bacteria > Bacteroidota > Bacteroidia > NS11-12g > UBA9320 > JBLHHI01. The sequence continues at coordinate 10,150 of JBLHHI010000056.1, forward strand.
CCAAGTTGTGGAATCGAGCAATTTCTTTGTTGAGGTTGAACAACTGTTGTTCCAATAAGGCACGCTGACTTTCTTGAGCGTTGAGCTGGGACGAAAGCACCGAAATTCCGCTTCCACTCTTTTCGCTTAAAGCGGAGATGCTTGCCGTAACTTGCTGCGACTGGAGTTCCAACTTCGATACGTCTATGCGGCCAATGGTGTCGCCGGCGGCAATCATTTTACCTTCTTCGATGTTTAATGAAATAATTTTACCGGTTGCTTCCGAACTTATTATGCGTTCGATGGCTTCAAAGCTCCCTGAAGCGTCGTAGGTTTTTTGGTTGTCGCCGCACGCCGTAAGGAATATTAAAGAAATCAGCGCGATGCCGAGTTGGATGGTGCTTTTCATAAAAATGTGTTTTGTGATGCGTTTCATTAATTTCCTGTGGTGGTTTTTAAGTTGGCTTGAGATTGCAGCAGTTGAATCTGGTGTAAACCATATTGCTCTCGAGCTGTGCGCAAGGCGTTGAGCATTTTAACGTAGTCGATGGTGGTAATTAACCCATTGGCCAGTTGCACTTTAGCAGCTTCTAAAACCGACTCACGCAATCGTATGATTTCTTCATCCGATTCGAGAACTTTCTCATATTTCGCCATTTCTGAATCTTGTTGAGATTGAGATAGCGAGGTGTATAGAAGGAAGGTTTCTTCCTGATATTCGAGCTGTTGACTCATGAGTTGTAAAGCACTTTTCGAGTTGTGATAGGAATACAGGTTGGAGATGTTCCAACCGACCTTTAATCCACCTATGTAGTAAGCAGAGGGATCATTATCCAGAAAATTAAGTGCAGGCCTTCCGTAACCAGCTTGAATAAATAAACCCGCTGTTGGCAACAGCCTGTTATTCAATTGCTTGGATTGCAGCATCAGCGATTGATTTTGAAGCTTAAATAAAGATAGCTCGGGTCGTTCGATGCTTAAAGGAGTTGGCTCATATTTGGGTAAAATGAAGGTTGTTGATTGTTGTATGTTTTTTCCGGTTAGAAGAGAAAGCATTTTGATAAAGGCCTTTTTGTTGGATGTTAGCTCATCCATTTTTTGCAGCAGTGTTAGTTGTTCAACTTGCAATAGCATTTGGTCCGTTTTAGTGGCGGTTCCGTTTGCCATAGCCGCCGTTAGTACAGACATAGCACTATCTACGTTAACCAGCGTTATAAGAAGCTGTTTAATATTCGATTCAATAAGAATCGTTCCGAAGAAGAGTTGGTTGACCCGATCTTTAAGCTGGTAAACATCAATTTCGATTTTTTGTTGATCAATGTTGGCTTGCAGTTCGAGCTCTTTTTTCTTAGTGTTCACCGTCGCAAAATTGGAAAGCGGTTGATACACCTCGGCATATACCTTGTACTGGTCTTTCGATATACTCGGAACATCGATGTTGGGCAAGCGGATTGGGAATTGGGTTACATCAGACTGGTAGGTGGCCTGCGCATTGATGCCTATTTGAGGCAGATTGCCTGTGGCGGCGTTGTTGACTGAATACGCCGCGCTTCGATCAATCAAGTCGAGTTGTTTTATAAGCGGGTAATTTTCGCGCGCCCATTGGTAGCAACTGTCGAGCACTGCGCTTTGAAGAACAGACGTTTGTTTTGATTGTGCATCGGCAGTCCCAGCAAAATGAGCGCAAATGACAACGATGGCGGTGCGAAATATGGCATTCTTCATGAGTAAATATCGTGTTTTCATATCATCAACAATTTTTATTGAACCGTTAGCATGGAGTCAATCCAGCGGGGAATTAATCTTTTGCGTTCGTTCATTAATTCTTCAAATGCCTCCGAAGAAATTTCCAACGAAGAGGTTAGCATGGGTTGGGTAATAAAAGGAAATACCACCATACCCATCAGGTTCATGAAGAAATGGACAGGATTGATGGGAGGGAGCTTGCCCTCGGCAAGTTCTTCCTGAAACTGCCTCATAAAAACCGAGGATTTCGCTTGATTTAAAAAACCAAGTTTATGTATGAACGATTCGGGTTCTTCGCGAATGCTGTTTAGTATAAAAGTTGGAATGTTGGGATTCTTTGAGAGTAAGTTGATGTAGTAGTCCACAAAGGCAGAGATCTTTTCGGAAATGGAGGTTTCCTCGACATTCAGAATCATTTGAACACCAGAAAAGAACGATTGCATGGTTTCCAACATAATGATGTCAAACAGCTTTTTCTTGCTCCGGAAGTAGTAATTGAGAAGGGCCACGTTTATGTTGGCGGCTTCAGCAATGTCTCTTGTTTTTGTGCCTGAAAGGCCCTTTTGCTGAAAAATCAAGCGGGCCGCTTCCTTTATTTTATGCTCGGTGTCTCGCTCGTTTGTTTTCATTCATATTGCTTTCGAGCACAAAATACCGAAGTATTATCGATTTAAACAAGTTATTTAATCAAAATATTTAAACAAATGATTAAAATTTATGTTAAACTAAAAAGTATCATATAATTCGTGTAAAAATGAACGAGCGTGTTGTTAGCGAAATAATTCAACTACCAAGCTTGAAAGCCAAGCTCAATTCGAAACTACCACCTTATGCGTGCTTGAAAACCCATTCGTAACGATGTTAATAAAGTAAATGCCCTTCGAAAGTTGACGGGTGGATACTTCGTAACGATCGTTAATTGGATGTTCGTTTTTTGAAAGAGTGTTGCCAGAAACATCCATTACCGAAATTCGAACCACCGGGCCGGTGTTTGCAACTGTTACAAACATGCTTTCTCCAGTTTTTGTAGGATTGGGAAATATCTTCACGCCCAATGCTTTGTGTACATCTTCTACCGCCAAATTACAACCAGTTGCATAAAATTCGGCACCAAAAAAGAAGTCTTTATCAAACCCAAAAGGCTTAGCAGTGGGTATATAACCGTGAAAATCCCCAAGATCCTGCCCATAGCGAAGCAATCGATTGGTTACGAACGAATTATTTCGGTAATCTGTTTGAATTACTCTTTTTCCAGAATAAGAGTACGACAGTGTGCCAAACACATTGAGTTTAGTCATCGGAACAATTTGTTTATTAAAACTCAACAAGGTGTCGCCGTTCGAATATGGAACCATGGTCTTATATGCGATGGAAACGCCAATAATGTTGGAAGTCCGATCGGAGTTGGTGCGCACAGCGTACACGGCAGAATCAATGGCCAAGGTCAGATAAGTCATTACAATGGAATCTTGAAGAATGGTATCGGTTTGGAATTTTTTAGAGAGCAAGATGGTGTCGATGAAGCTCACATCGCCGGGTGCGAGTAATGATGCATCGTATTGGTCTCTAAGCGGAATGGCGTGACGTTCTTCAGACTGGTTTACTTTTACTGTTTTATCCAAATTGTGTGTTTGGTAATAGTGAAGAAAGAGCGTGTCGACAACCTCCCGAATTTGGCCGTCAACCTCAAGCTCGTTTACTTGACGTATGTACGAGAACGGGAAGCGAACCGAGTCGCATCGATAAATCGTATTTCGATTGAAACTTATACCATCATCGTTTTGAAGCCCATACAATTCATCGCTGGGTTGTATTACAGAACCAAAGAGATTCCATTCGTTTGGGTATTCAGATTGATTAGGAGAGGAGGTATCTGGAATCAAGTACACCGTAGAGTCCTGAAACAGGGGCATGAAGCTTGTATTCATAGGGTATGCGCCATAATCTAAAATCAATTGCACCGGTGAAAACCAAAAGGAATTATCGCTTTTGTTGCTTAAAAACGGTTCCTCAGGATATCGGATTGGATAGTTGTTGGATGGCGATTTAAGTGTTGTTTGTGCCGTGCCTTTGGTGCTAAAAACTGTGTAAACAAGTAGGATAATAAAGGTGCTTCTGATCTTCATGGGTGTTTCGTTTACATTGTTAATCCAATATTAATGATATATTTTTAAGTAATATTGTTTGCTCCAGAAGAAATTAATTTTTATTGACGGATAATATGATTGACGGGACTTTTAACATTGTTGATGTTTAGTAAAATATTGAAAATAGCTTATTTTGTTTTTATTGTACTTGGCTTAATTTGGTTTTCAAATAAACATGGAAAAAGAATGGCCTCTCGTCCACTAGAATATACCAAGATCATCAATCTTGGTGGATTAAATAAACCTCTTTACTTAAAAGCTAAAAGTTGGGGGTTCATATCACATCGTGAAGAAATAATATTATCTAAATCACAGGATAGTAATGTAAATAAAGAAGAAGATTATATATTTTCAACTATGGAGATCTACTATGTGAAAAAAATGGATAATGAAATTATTATCTATGCTCCTCAAAGGTCAGTTAGCGAACCATTGATCAAAACCCCATTTGTTACTATTAGAGCTCTTAAGGGTTATGATGAACTTGAGGATTATAGAATCAATTTTATAAAGTATGGTTTAAAACGCATAAGAGCTTATTAATCAGAGGCATATGGATTTAAACAAATGCCAGATAGGAACCATTTTACTGATTTAATGCCTTTTGAGTTGTAATCAACAAAAAAGGTTGCTTCAACTAAAAACAACCTTTTCGTTTTAATGTACCCTTCCGTTCGCTAAGGCGAACGAGAACCCTCGTAAAAAGATGAAATCGAAGATTTCTGTTTTTACGGGGCAGGCGATTACAGCAAGAGCAAGAGTATACGGCAAGAGAAAAGTAAAAAAAAAAGCAAAAAAAAAAGCAAGACCTTCGAAGGAACTTCCCTCTCACTCTTGCTCTATTCTCAGCACTGTGTACTGCCTTTGTCCCCAGGCGGGACTTGAACCTGCCTGCGGCAGGCAGGCCCGCACTTCGTTCATCGGGCCCGCACTTCGTTCAGCAGGCCCGCACTTCGTTCAGCAGGCCGTCATAAAGGCACACGTGGCAAAGTTTTAAGCAAGAGAAGAACGAAGATTGAAAGATGTAACAAAAAAAAAGCAAAAAAAAAGAGCAAGACCTTCGAAGGAACTTCCCTCTCACTCTTGCTCTATTCTCAGCACTGTGTACTGCCTTTGTACCCCAGGCGGGACTTGAACCCGCACGGCCGCGAAGCCACAGGATTTTAAGTCCTGCGTGTCTACCAATTCCACCACCAGGGCATTCATGGATTTCCATCCAAAAAAAAAGGGAGAGCCTCCCTTTTCTTGGAGCGAAAGACGAGATTCGAACTCGCGACCTCCACCTTGGCAAGGTGATGCTCTACCAGCTGAGCTACTTTCGCATTTGATATGTATGAACCACTTTACAGCAACTCATAGAACGTATCCCTTTCGGGTGGGCAAAGATAATAATTCCGCATTTTTAGCAAGATAAAAATTTACTTTTTTCTATAAATCCGAATTCGGTTAGTCTTTGCGGTTCAAAACGCATTTTATGAGTCAATGAACTACCGCCAAACGAGCAAATTGTGCAGCTCCTTTGGCATTTGATAACCGAACAATATACAGGCCTGAAGCAAGGGGAGATGTATTAATTATTCGTTCTTCTTGCCCATTGTTTTGAAGCTTCATGATCATTTGTCCCTGATTGTCAATCACTTCTAATACAGAATTTGAAAAGTTGGAAGTAAGCTGAATTAAAACCTCTGTGTTGGCTGGGTTTGGGAACATCAGCAATTTTTCGATTTTCGCTTGCTCAAGTCCAACCATTTTTCGCAACAAGATATCTGCAACCAAAACATTCGGAATGCCATAGCCATACGCTGTATCCGGATTGTTGTATCGATCCGAACTCCGTATAATGGCATCAAAAATCTGCGTGTTATACGCCGTTGGGTGTGCTTGTTTTAAACAAGCCACCATACCCGCTATGATTGGACCCGAGAAAGAAGTTCCACTTCCAAATTGCATGGTACCGTTGTTGTGAATGTAAGAAACCCGATGCCCCATGGCCATAACCTCTGGTTTAACCCGACCATCGGCGCTGGGCCCGTAGGAAGAAAATGCAGCGTGTTGACCAAAAGAATCAACCGCTCCAACACAAAGCACATGCTTTCCATCGCATGGGGCCGTGATATAATGCCATTCTTTTGCTCCTTCATTTCCCGCACTATTCGTTACAAAAATCCCGCGTGCAAAGGCAACATCCGTTGCCTTGGTTATGATGGTAGTTTCACCATCCATGTCGGCATAGGAGTAATCTCCTTCCAACGAATCGAAAATTGAATAACCCAACGATGAATGAATTATGTCTGCACCTAAGCTATCAGCCCATTCCAACGCCTTTATCCAGTTGTATTCTTCCAAATGAATTTCTCGACCAACCGTTTCGGTTCGAGCCAAAATGAAATTTGCATGTGGTGCAGCTCCCATCATAGAATCGGGGTAGTTTAACCCAGCAATTGAAAGCACTGACTTTCCATGTCCATCTTGAATAAAGACTTCGTCGTTGTTGTACAAAAAATCTCGATAACCAATAATTTGTTCGTTGGCCCACATCGAATCGAAGGCTTTCAAGCTGTCCGCTTTGAAAAATCCACCATCAAAAAGGGCTATGGTTACACCTCTTCCGGTATAGCCCAGTTTGTGATAGTGATCTAAGTCCAACATCTTCAGTTGCACATCACTCTGGCCGTAACTAAATTCTTCTTGAACATCCACCACTTGGTTTTGAGTAGTTTTATAATGGCCCAAACGTTTTACTTCTTTTACATAGGGCAAGCTGTCCAATCCTATTGGAAACCCTTTAACACAAGCCGCATTGAACCACTTTGTTGTGCCATGCACTTCAATGCCTAAGCATATAAGTTGCTGAACGTAAGCTTCGTACACTGGGTCTCCTTCGTCGAAGCATTCAACCTTGTTTCCTTTATCTTCAAAAAATACCCAGGAATACGTTGAGTTTTGAGCGATTAAAAGCTGGCTACTTCCAACCAAGCAAACCAAAAGAAAGAATGAAAGTTTACTTTGCATCCAGAATGTTTTTAAGTTCATTTAATTTAAGCAAGGCCTCAATAGGTGTTAAACTGTTGGCATCTATCGAGTTAAGCTGTTCGGTCAATTCTTTAATCTTTGGATCGTCTATCGAAAACAAATTCAGTTGAAATTCGGTATTGGCCATTTGTTTTAATTCGTCTCTGCCCGTTAAATTTCTTCGATCTTTTTCAAGTTTGGATAAGATGTGATCGGCGCGACGCACTACGGCATTTGGTATTCCAGCCATTCGCGCCACATGAATGCCAAAACTATTTTCACTTCCACCTTTTTTAATCTTACGCAAAAAGAGCACCTTTTTTCCAACCTCTTTGGTGGTAACATGGTAATTTACAACGCATTCCAACTTAGATTCCAACTCATTTAATTCGTGGTAGTGGGTGGCAAACAAGGTTTTTGGATGCGTTTCGTGCTGGGCAATAAATTCTGCGATCGACCAAGCCAAAGACACTCCGTCGTAGGTACTGGTTCCTCGGCCAATCTCGTCCAACAAAATCAAGCTCCGATCTGACAAATTGTTGAGAATACTGGCGGTTTCCGTCATTTCCACCATAAAGGTACTTTCTCCTTGAGAGATGTTGTCGGAAGCGCCAACTCGAACGTAAATTTTGTCGACCAGCCCAATACTGGCGTGTTTTGCAGCTACATAACAACCAATTTGCGCCATTAAAACCGCTAAAGCCGTTTGCCTAAGCAAGGCAGATTTACCCGACATATTGGGGCCTGTGAGGATGATTACTTGTTGATCAGAATGGTTTAATATTAAATCGTTGGGTATGTATTCTTCGCCATGAGGCAGTTGCTGCTCAATTACCGGATGGCGCGCATCTACCAAGGCCAAAGTGCGATCTTCCGAAATTTCGGGTTTGCAATAATTGTTATGATACGAAACCAGGGCAAAAGACACGAGACAATCGATGCGGGCAATGAGTTGCGCGTTTTGCTGAACGTGCCCTACAAAAGACTGTAGATCAAGGATAAACGTACGATACATCTCAGCTTCAATGGCCAAAATTTTGTCTTCCGCGGTTAAAATCTTCTCCTCGTATTGCTTTAATTCTTCTGTAATATATCGCTCGGCGTTTACTAAGGTTTGCTTTCGAATCCACTCTTCGGGCACCTTGTCTTTGTGTGCATTGGTTACTTCTATGTAGTATCCAAAAACGTTGTTAAAGGCTATTTTTAACGAGGTAATGCCCGTGGCTTTAGCCTCTCTCTGTTGTATTTCTACTAAGTAATCTTTGCCGGCAAAGGCCAATTTGCGCAGTTCATCGAGTTCGGTGTTTAAACCCGATTTGAAAACACCGCCTTTGTGCACCAACATGGGGGGATCTTCTGCAATAAATTTTTCTATGCGTTGGATGATCGCCGAAGAGGAGTGAAACTCTTGGGCCATGTTTTGAAGCAAACTGTGCTCACTTTTATTGAACGACTCAACAATTTGATCAACATGCTGTAAGGCGCGTTTTAGTTGGATGAGTTCGCGAGGATTGATCCGCTGAACGGCAACCTTCGAAATTATACGCTCTAAATCTCCAATGGGTTTTAATGTGTTTGCGGTGGCATTGGCAAAGTTGAGATCTTCAACAAAGCTTTCCACCAAATCGAGCCGTTGTTGAATGCGAAGCCGATCTTTTAAAGGAAGCATTACCCATTTTTTGAGCAACCTACTTCCCATTGGAGTTTGAGTTTGGTCTAAGATGCTCACCAAACTTCTTCCGCCTGGGTGATTGGAATTGTTGAGCTCTAAGTTCCGAACCGTAAAGTTATCCATCCAAATAAAGGTGTCTTCTTCAATTCGGGAGATGGTTGAAATATGATCGGTTTGCGTATGATGGGTTTGTTCGAGATAATGCAAACAAGCCCCAGCGGCAGCGATGGCAAGATGATGTTGATCGATTCCAAATCCTTTTAGCGTTGGTGTTTCAAAATGTTGTAAAAGTCGGTCTAAGCCAAAGTCGTAGCTAAATATCCATTCATCTAAGGTATACGTATTGTAATCTTCCCCAAAACTTTTTACAAAGTTCTTTCGTTGCGGTTTGGCAAATAATATTTCGGAAGGCTGGAGGCTGTGCAACATCTTCAAGGCAAAGGCTTCTTCGCCTTCAGCTACTAAAAATTCGCCGGTTGAAATATCCAAAAAGGCTAAGCCAAACTGGTTTCCTTGCATCACAACCGATGCTAAGAAGTTGCTTTGCCGAGCTTCTAAAACTTTGTCGTTTAAGGTAACGCCAGGGGTTACTAATTCGGTTACACCCCTCTTTACCAGCGCTTTACCTTTTTGCGGAGCTTCGAGCTGGTCGCAAATGGCAACGCGCAAACCTGCCCGAACCAGCTTTGGCAAATACGTATCGAGCGAGTGATGTGGAAATCCAGCCAGTTCAACATGCGATGCCTTGCCGTTTGCTCGTTTAGTTAGAACAATGTCTAAGATCTTAGAAGCCTTTACAGCGTCATCGCTGAAGGTTTCGTAAAAATCGCCCACTCGAAAAAGGACTAAAGCACCGGGATATTTAGTCTTAATTTGCCCGTATTGTTTCATCAATGGTGTTTCACCATCCTTTTTTACTTTTGCTGCCAATTATGAGTGGAATTTTTAACGCACGCAAATTACGGAATATAGAGTTAAACCGCTTAAGTGTGGATGACTTTAAGGCCAATGATAAGTTTCCTATCCATGTAGTTTTAGATAATGTTCGAAGCATGCACAACGTAGGTTCTGTTTTTAGAACTTCGGATGCTTTTAATGTTGCTTGCATCCACCTTTGTGGCATTACAGCGCAACCCCCGCATAGAGATATAACACGCTCAGCAATAGGGGCTGAACTTTCAGTAAATTGGAAATACCACACCTCAACTTCTATCTGCCTCGAAGAACTTAAAAAGGAGGGCGTTCGAATAATTTGCGTGGAGCAAATGGAACCATCAACCCGCTTAGAACATCTAGAAATTCAAAGGGAAGCAACAATTGCCTTGGTTTTTGGCAATGAGGTGGATGGTGTGGCCGAAGAAGTTTTACCACTGTGTGACGACTTTGTGGAAATTCCGCAATTTGGAACAAAACATTCGTTGAATATATCCGTTTGTGCAGGTGTGGTGTTATGGGAAATAGCCAAACGTCACATCGAAGCATGAGATACCACAGCTCACATATTTTTATCAGCATACTCCTCATTTTTGGGTGGAATGCCTTCGCTTGTGCTCAAGATTTCGTTAAAGCGGCAAACGACAGGGTTGACGGGCATCAAAAACGCATCGACTTATACGATAACATTGCCGATAACCAATGCGAACTCCTCTTGCCTGAACAAACTAAGAATGCCACTAATCTCTACTTTTTAAAGGTTAATACCGTTCAAAAAAATATCAACAACAATCCAAACTATTCGGCCTTGGAAAAGAAGCGCGTGTTAACCGATTTAAGCAACCTTTTGGAACGCATTGATCGGTCGAATTACTTCATGTATACTTCCTATTCTAGGTATTTTGAGATGATTCTCAAGGTTCAAGAAATTGTGGAAACCAATCGGATGGTGGCCATTTTAAAAAGTGATTTGATCACAGCTATGAATGTGATTCCCTTTTACGATACAAAGCCCTATGCATCACAAATCTTACAACTGGCTGCTCAAATTCACCCCAGCGAACTCCTAAAGCATTTTGATGATTTTGCTCATACCGATTATGCTTTAACTGTTTTGGACAAAATTGCGCAACATGCGCCCATGCACCTATCTTTTTACATGGGTTCGGCCAACAAAGTGTTTTTAATTATGAGCAGCGAAGAAGCTCCGAAGCACATCGCATATATGATGGAAATCTACAACAAGGTTGGATCCAATTCGAAGGCCTTTATGCTAATGGACGACATTGTTAATTATCGAATCACCATTCAAGAAGCGCATCGGTTAACCCGAAGTAGGGCGGAACTCTTTCCGCATCTCATCCATCTTAGGCATAAACAAGACCTATTGGCCGATTACTCGGTGGACGACGAATTGACGTATCAGTGCAGGCTTAAAGTGCGCGAAATCAACGAATTACATGAAGAAACCGACGAAATTCGATTTCAATTGGTGGATACCATTCCATACTCTGCTGAGGATCTTTATTCACTTATGGTGTATGGCGAAGATGAAGTGTATACCTCGTCGTTTTTAGGCTTGTATCAACGCATGATGGATCGAATGACGGAGCCAAGTTCGTATCAGTTTCTTCACAACCTTGGCATGAATCACTACCGCACCTTTATTAAGATGTGTGCCGCCTATAACACCTTACCAAACTTCTTAAACAAGATGTCGGAGTGGGAGCGACGAGCTCTTTTTAATCGATTTGTAACAGGATTGCAAAATGAGATAAACCCTTTAGAGCAAGCCGTGGCTGTGGCCGATACCTACGGAAGCATAAAGGATGAAACATCCAAAAAACAATTTGAACTGGCTTTGAAAAAGGCGTACGAAGCAATTCGATGGAATAATAAAGAGGCCGAAAAACTCTATGCCCTCTTGCTTCAAATCTTTAAAATCAATACCCTTTCAGCCGATTTACAAGACAACATTGGCAATATGGCAACCATACCAAACGCGCTGTTGTTTAAAAATGCAGAGCACATTCAACAGCATTTCTTTTTTGATGATGAAGACGGCTGGGCAAGCTATGCTACCTTCATTGCCACCTTCCATCGAATTGGGTGGAAAATAATCGATAAAGGAACCTACGTAATAATTGAATCCACGGCTGGAAAAAAGGTTAAAATCTACGCAAACAAGGCTAAAGACGAGTATGCAGGTCAGGATGATTTGGCGGCTTTGTTTAAATTAAATAAACGGTATCCGGATGTTGTGGTTCACAGAGGCCACAGCT
>JBLHHI010000057.1:0-21440 GCA_047614125.1 Bacteroidia bacterium
CTAACGTCAACTTCCAAACAAATGATTCGTCAGCCTGGGGGTTGTTTTGAGCAAGTTTCTTCATCCAATTATCCAAACATACTTGCTCTCAAAGTTTTAGAAAGCATGGGAAATACTGGAGAGTGGGCCACGGAAATTCAGCGGGCTAAAACAGCCCTAACCAGTGGATATTCAAAGCTAACGGCCTATGAAACAACGAGTAAGGGCTTTGAGTGGTATGGAAAGAATCCACCGCACGAATCGTTAACCGCCTATGGTTTGTTGCAGTTCCATTTAATGGAAGAAGTTGGATTAACCGTTGATCCGGAAATGGTGGCGCGAAACGCAAAATGGTTGATGAGCCGGTCGGATGGCAAAGGTGGTTTTAAATTTCATCCCGGCAAATATGGTTTTTCGAGTGCCACGTATGAGGTAAACAACGCTTATATTTCTTGGGTGCTTTCGCGCTTGGGTGGATATGACTTATCCAAGCAAATAGATGCTATTGAAAAAAACTATGCGGCAAACTTTGATGCCTACATTGGTGCGCTCTTGGGCAACATCTATGCTGAATTGGATCAAAAAGACCAGGCCGAAGTGATTTTAAAACAACTCATGAATCATTACAGTGATAATGACAATGGCACGATTCGAGCCTCTCGATCGGTGATGAGTTCGTATGGAGCATCTCTGAACCAAGAGTGTTATGCACTCACCTTATTACTCGTTAACCAACTATCCAATGAACTTAACGAAGATGCCAGTCTTCTCATTAGTAAACTCTTAAGTGGCAAATCTCAGTATGGCTTTGGCAATACACAAGCTACGGCTTTAACCTTAGAAGCCTTATCAAATTATCTTCCTTTATTTAATCAACCTAAAAAAGAAATTGAATATGTTGTAACGATTAACGGCAAAGATTTTCAAAACTTTACAGCATCTGATTTGCGATTGGGCAAGACGTTAATTGTTCCGAAATCACTGTTTGACTTGGGAACGAATACTTTTGGAATGCGCTGTTCGGAGGATGCCAATCCATATGAAATGAACCTAAAGTGGTTGGAAGATGTTAATCGCGATCTTCATCCAGAACTTGGCTTTAGCATGAGCTACAGCAAGGATACCGTGGCCATTGGTGAGGCATCGATCATGAATTTTACATTAAAGAATAATACCAACGAGGGCAAGCCTCAGGTAGTTGCGGTTATTAACTTGGCGGGTGGATTTAATTACTCGCTCGAAGAACTTAAATACATGCGGGATGAAGGTGTTTTTGATTACTACGAATCGGTTGGAAACAAGCTCTATTTATACTTCTTAGAGATGGGCCCAAACGAAGAAAAGAACATTTCTTTAGCACTTTCTCCTCAAATTGAAGGCAATTTCTTTACTGCAGAAAGCTTTGTATATCAATACTATACGCCAGAGATACGGAGTGCGGTTTCACCCTCTTCCGTAGTGATAGTGGAGTACTGAGATATGAGTATTAAGTATCAAGACAGCGGGAATTTTATTCCAAATTTATGAGTAACCCTGACCTTCAGGTCGGGGGAAATGGATGAATGAATAGTATTGAGATATGAGTATCAAGTATCAAGACAAAAGGGAATTGAGTAGACCAATCAGTGATACAGGAATAGAATTAATGATTAGCCCTGCCCTTTGGGTCGGGGGGAACAACCCCGCTCTTTAGAGTGGGGAAAACAACAAAAAATGAGAAAAAAATTCATATATAGATTTATATGCTACATGCTGCTGGGAACAATTATGAGTTTCGCGCAAATTTCCAGTGCGCAAACTATGGGCAATAACTTCTATTTAAAGTATTTACTGTTGGAAAGCGAACTATCTGAAGATTTGGATGTGAGCGGTTTTAGCTTGTACAATTCCCCGGCAAAGGCCTTTGTACTAAGACGTTTAAGTGGTGCTAAATTAACCACCTCGCTAACCATTTCTCCGGTTGGCGCCAACAAAGATGGCGAGTATTCGGGTTCGGGATTTACAACCAACGATTGGGATTACTTGCCTACCTCATTGGGAATATCCACCAATGTTAAAAACAACCATGGCGGATATCTCCATTACAAGTCGAAGCTGCGAATACTCAAAAATGATATTCATCTCAACCTCTACAGCGGTGTACAGAGCTGGAGTGCATTAAAACCGGAAGAAGTATATGCCTTGGAAAACAAACACATAACCACACAAAATTCGTTTTCGGCATCCTACCACCATACAAAAAATACATTTTCATACAAAGCCTTATGGATCTGGGGACGGCAAAATGATCACGTATTAATACAAGAATCCGACTCAGCCTTAAACTTTGAACACGTAGGTAATTTTTTAGCTAACAATCTTTTTTGGAGCCGCAAGTTTTCTCCAAATGTTGTTGGTGGAGCAAAGATTCAACACATATTTTTTGATGGACAAGCGGGTTTTGCCAGTTATAATAAGCACAAACAATTAACGGCAAAGGGCTATCTCGATGTTGGCAGAAAGAATGTGAAACTGCATCAAACCATTTACTTCCAACAAAACCAGGATGAACAACATGCATCGCGCAGCCTTGAAGTACGAGACTATTCCAACCTTGGGCTCACCCAAGAACTTACGGCCATGCGGTCCGAAAAAAATTCGCGTAAGGACTTGTTGGAATATCAACATACGGCCTTCCTTCAAAACAGTGCGTTCTTTTTCAATCCATCACTTAAACTGCAAAGGGAAAAGGGTAAATTTCTGATTATGCTGGGCGCCGGACGATCGCATAGAACGCCATACATTCTGCAAGAATTTGCTTCTCATTATCGATCAACCTTACAGCTTGATAAGCGATTTTCAACATCCATGGAGCGAGATGACCGAGCGTTTTTGCACCTTCGATATAGACCTTACAATACAACCACTCTGCAATTGAACGTTCAAACAATCGGCCAAAAAAATAAAATCTTACTGAACCAATCAAATGATTTAGATCCCTATAACCAGGGCATTACAGAAGCAACATTAATCTTCAATTCAAGATTATTTCGAAAATATAAGGCTGAACTTTCCTATACGTATAAATCGGTCGAAAGCTCGGTAAACAAACAGTTTCTTCCATCGCATAGAGCTGTACTCGAAATTGAAGGATATGACAAATACAACGATGGCTATCGGTACAAATTTGGCAAATACATTCACCTACAGCCAGAATGCGTGATTGCCTATCAAAGCGCAGTTGACCTGCAGTACCTTTTGGCAAATGGAGATTATGCAAAGCAAGAGGCTGGGTTTTTCTCAGACATTCTTCTCAACGTGGATGTAATGCGTGGGCATCGGTACAGCGGTCGCGGCATTTCGTTAACCCTTGGCGTTACCAACCTATTTAATGCCGGTCAAAAATCGGGGTTGGAAGCAATAGAAGCCTTGCCTGAACTTGCATTTAGAACCTTAAACCCAAGGTTGTTCCAACTTGGACTGCGATATGCCTTGCGAAGAAGCTAAATAAAAGCACATCCCTTTTCACATTCTTTGAAAAAAAAGCAACCTTTGTTCTACACATAAGGAAGTATGGGAAGAGCATTCGAATTTAGAAAGGCGCGCAAGATGAAGCGCTGGGGGAAAATGGCAGTAACGTTTACCCGCATTGGTAAAGAAATTGCCATGGCGGTGAAAGAAGGTGGTCCAGACCCAGATAACAATGCCCGGCTCCGAATGGTGATTCAAAATGCCAAGTCGGAAAACATGCCTAAAGATCGTGTGGAGGCAGCAATTAAACGCGCTTCCGACAAGGACAGTTCGCACTACGATGAAGTTTTATACGAAGGAAAAGGGCCGTTTGGCGTTGGCTTAATGATTGAAACAGCTACCGACAACCTGAACCGAACGGTGGCGAACATCCGCGCAATTTTTCGAAAAAACAGTGGAGAATTGGGCACCAGTGGCTCGCAAGAATTCAACTTTGAACGGAAGTGCATTTTCAAAATTGAGCTGGCGGATCGAGATTTGGAAGAGCTCGAACTTGACCTCATTGATTTTGGGTGCGAGGAAATTGAACAAGTAGAAGACGAAACGCTTATATATACTGGATTTTCAGACTTTGGCAACATGCAGAAAGGATTGGAAAGCTTGGGCATTGAAATCGTTTCCGTTGATACTGAACGCATTCCTCATAACACCGTTGCGCTCACCGACGAACAAAAAGAGGAGGTGAACAACCTCCTCGAAAAACTTGAAGAAGACGAAGATATTCAGAACGTTTTTCACAACGCCGAATTGTCGTAGGGCCGCCATGCATGTCGGCCCTACGTGGTCCATTCACATTTATGCTCGAGTAGGCCGCCATGCATGTCGGCCCTACTCGAAAACGTAGCCCTTTGTTTTGGCTTGCTGCCGAACCGAAACAATGATTTTATCGCCCAAGGTATTTTCGTTGTTTTGGTTGGTTGAGTCCGATTGATTTACAAGGTATTCTTCGCGTTTATTTGCCAATTCTGTAATCTCAATCCTAATTTTTGTTCGCTCATCGGTTTTAGTCCTAACGGCAACCTCAATTTCCACATCGCTCTTATTTTTCAAATCCGGTGGCAACGTTGATTTGTCTACAGTTTTTACAACTGTTTTATCTTTTTCGTAGGCGTCCACCAAATCCCAATGATCGTTTTTATACATCTTCGACGATTTTGAAATAGCTCGTTTGGCTGTATTGGCTGTGGAATACGTTTCAGAATTTTTGTCTTGGCGAACTTGGTTTTCTTTACTGGAAGCACCTTGCTTACCGTAGTATATATAGGTGTTGTTCAAATCGACATTCAACTGATTTATTTGATCGTCGAAAGGGGTTGAAACGAAAACCGTTTTTTGGTCGCTGTCGATGTTAAAATACAATCCACCTGCCAACGAGGCGCCATTGCTCCATCCAGAGGTTGTTCCCTCATTGTAATTTCCGCAATAGATTGAATTTACGGCCACATGCTTCATCTTAGCTTCAGCACAAGCTTCTCGGTAACTGATTCCACCCTGGTCAAAAGGTTCGTTTCCAGCAATGTAAATAATGTTTAGCGAGCTGTCGGTTTGAGGCCATGGCAACGCGTTTAGTGCCTCGTGGATTACTGCTCCACAATATTCGCTGCCGCCATTGGTTCGCAACGAAAACAGTTTTTCAGACAAGACGTCTAAATCGGTTGAAAAGGGCAGAACTTGCCGAATGTAGTTGCTGCTCAAAGACAGTCCGTCGTTTCCATACTCATATAAAGCAATCTCAATATCAACGTTTGAAGTGTCGTATTTAGCCTTAGCCAGTTCTCCAACTATGTTCCACAACTGCGCCTTGGCTTGATCTATTAATCCATCCATACTGTTGGAAGTATCTAGTATTAGTGCAAGATGTATTTTGGTGGATGATACAGTGGTATTGTCTGTTTCTTGAATGGAAGGTTGGGCTAGAACCGCATCCGGTTCGGGCACTTCCGTTCGAGATGTTTTAGCCACATGTGTACTTCCTGCATACGACATACTTACCATAACGGCGAGTGATAACAGGCCCAATGCAATTCCAATTTTTCTACGATAATTTTTCATAACTTTCTCTTATTAATTATCCAAAACTATCTCAAAGATTATTTGTAAAAAATAACCACTTAGGCATCGTGATCGTCTTCTTAGTTAGCGTTGCTCAAAAAGGAGATAACGTATATGGCTCAAACACAATACTCTGTTTTACAGCATGTTACGTGAGACCATGGGTGCTTTTTCGAAATTTATTGTGCTATCTTTGTTTTCCTTAATACATATAAGCGGACGCATAGTACTCTTTATGAGAGTTTTAACATTTCTATATCTTATTGGCTTTTTAAGCTTAAACGCACTTGCTCAAAACAAGAGCAGTAGTTTAAACATTGCGGCCATTGAACGGCAAAAAATGGAGGAGGATGCTATGTTTACCTATTTGAACAACGCAAACGCCAGCATTAATACCGATGCCAACAGTGCATTGTCTTTGGTAGAAAAAGCCTTAAAAATTAGCTATCAGTATAACAATAAGCGCGGTGAAGCCTATGCTTACCAAACTATGGGAGCCATTCATTACCAACAAAAAAACTACGACAAGGCAGTAGAATATTTCGAAAAATCCAAAAAACTCTTTGACCCGCTTAATGATGAAAAGGCCAATAATGCCTTACTTAAATACTTAGGTCCTGCATACGAAGCCAACGGACAGAACAACAAGGCAATTGAAGCATATAAGAAATATCTGAATGTGGCCGTCACAAGCAAAAAGGCCGAAGATGAGCTCAGTGCAAAACTTGGATGGGCTCGAGTGTTGTTCAATTCTGGCCAGTTTAAAGCCTCCAACGATGTCTATCAACAACTCCTGGTGTTTTATCGAGCCACCAATAATACCTCGTCCATTAGTCAAACGTATGAATACATTGGCAAGTGTTTTGCCGGGTTAAAGGATACGGTTCAGGCTTTGCGATACCTGCAATTAGCTGAAGGTGTGGTTGGAAATGGCTCAGATGATCAGCAAGTTGAAGCCTACCAAAACGTTAGTTCTTCGTATCGCTCGTATGGAAATATTAAAAAGAGCAACGAACTGGAAAACAAGGCAAAGGTGATTAATAGAAAACGGGGCGACGTGAGTGGCTGGCAGGCAAACAACATCAACCTGGCAAACAACTACCTCTTGTTAAACAATGCGGGTGAAGCCATCCCTTTGCTACAAGAAAACATCAATTTAGCTAAAGAAGTGGGCTCATTAAAAGGTACCGGTGAAACCTTTCGAGCACTTTCGGAAGCTTATGCGCTGAGTGGAAATTTAGAAGCTGCCCGCAATAGCTTCGACCAATACAAAAAGGTACAAGAAGCTTTGTTAGAAGATCAGAAGAAACAATTGGAAGCCAGTTTTTTAGCCGACAGTCTTCCTTCCACCTCCATAAAAGAAGATCAAATTGCGCTGCTGGTTAAAGATAAAGAACTCGACTTAAGCAAGATCGCCTTGTTGGAAGAAGAAAAGAATTTACGACAAAACAACCTCTTACAACAAAAGCGGATTAACTATTTTTTGATTGCCGTTCTTTCGGTTCTGGCCATAGGTTTGCTTCTCTTATTTAGAAGCACCAAACAAAAGCAAATGGCCAATAAGTTGTTGGCAATAAGGTCATTACAAAGCCAAATGAACCCGCATTTCATTTTCAATTCACTCAATTCAGTAAACAATTTTATTTCGAAGAGCGACGAGCGATCTGCCAACAAATACTTGTCGGAATTTGCCAAACTCATGCGCACTGTTCTCGAGCATTCTAAACACGACTTTGTTCCTCTGGGTGCAGAATTGGCGGTGCTCAATCGGTATTTAAATTTGGAACACTTACGGTTTAACGAACACTTTGATTATGCATTTGAGGTGGATGAAAACCTAGAACTCGATAAGCTTTTGATACCACCTATGCTCATTCAACCCTACATCGAAAACGCCATTTGGCATGGCCTGCGTTATCGCGAAACAAAGGGGTTTTTATCGGTAACGATTCGAGAAGATTACAGTGATCCAAACAATCCGTTTGTAAACATTCTCATTTCAGACGATGGTATTGGACGAAAGAAATCGGGCGAAGTCAAAACAAAGAACCAAAAAGCCGGACAATCAACCGGCATTAGCAACACTCAAAATCGGTTAAAACTGATCAACGAAATCCACCATATTCAAATTCATTGTCGGATATCCGACATGAATGAAGATGGCACCGGAACCCTTGTAAACATAGAAATTCCCTACATAGATACCGACGATAAAAAATATGCTGAGCTCGTATAATTCCAAACCACTTGGAGCAGTGCTTATTGAAGATGAGGCTGTTAGCCGAGAAACCTTGCACAACTATTTGGCCAAGTATTGTCCGAACGTTGAGATTTTGGCGCATGCTGAAAACATCCAAGAAGGTGCTGAAATGATTAAAAAGCACCAACCAAACTTAGTTTTTTTGGATGTTGAAATGCCCTATGGAAATGGTTTTGATTTATTGGAAAATCTACCAAAGATTGATTTTGAAGTTGTGTTTGTCACAGCGTTTAGCCAGTATGCCTTGAAGGCCATAAACATGAGCGCCGCATATTACTTGCTTAAGCCAATCGAAATTGATGAACTCATTGCATCGGTTGAAAAAGTTTCGGTTGCCATCGAACAAAAGAATCGACTTCCCATTGGTGAAATTCTCAAATCCAACCTACAAACGACCGATAATCAGCTTAAAAAAATTGTTTTACCCGAGATGGATGGCTTTGAAGTTGTTCAGTTAAAAGACATCATTTATTGTGCAGCAAACGACAATTTAACCGACTTTTTTTTAGAGGATGGTCAGAAAAAAACAGTTTGTAAAACATTGAAGCACTTTGATGAACTCTTGGTTGAATCGGGCTTTTTGCGCATCCACAAAAGCACCTTAGTAAACATCAATCACATTAAGGGATATAAGAAAGGAAAGGGTGGA
Organism: Bacteroidia bacterium; assembly: GCA_047614125.1. Classification (GTDB taxonomy): domain Bacteria; phylum Bacteroidota; class Bacteroidia; order NS11-12g; family UBA9320; genus JBLHHI01. Next base: position 8,451 of record JBLHHI010000057.1, read on the forward strand.
TATGCGGTGATGAACAGCGGGAAGGAATTGGAAATTGCCTTACGACGCAAAGCAGAATTTATGTCAGTTTTTAACCGCTAATCCCGATTAATAACTGGTATCAACGTCGGGCTTCCGAGCCGTTGCAGTATCGGCAGCTTTAGTGAACTTGAGGGTGGAAATTAAGCTTAAACAAACCGGAATATTTATAAAAGTGAGTGTATCTTTTTCACTTCCAGTTATCTCACCTTTTCCCATGTTTTGACTTGTGGCTGTAAACTCAACGGAGCGCATGTTGGTGGCTTTTTTTAAGCCCCAATCGCCTTGCACAAAGCCGTGGGCACATGAATCGGATCTCATCTCAAAGCTATTATCATCGAACAATTTCAGCTCTACAATGCCGGATTGCGTTACATCCGAAACATAACGTCCAACCATAGGTCGTTCTTGCATGTAGAAAACAACCTTAAATGCGATAAAACCAAGCAGCGGTATTAAACCGAAGGTAATTCCAATGGTATTTAAAATTAAAAATGGCTTTCGTTTTCTACGAAATACAACCGAAAGAATGAATGATATTAACCCGATTAGGGTAAGAAAAAATATTACGGCCGAAAAAGACATTGTGGGTTGTTATAAATAAGTTTCAATATTATCTCAATTTGGCAGGTGCACCAAATAAATCTTGTAAACCTTCGCGTTGACTTTGAAATAGCATCTCTAGGGGTAATCTTGCTTTGTGAATCGGTAAAATTAACGTTCTTTTATGCCACTTTTATTCCGAATAGTACGCTTTTTGTTTACTTTGTGAGACGCCATGCAACAAATCATCATGAGACTTATCAAACCACTTCTCATATTTGTGCTTTCCCTTCTTATTAACACAAGTTCGAATGCTCAACTGTGCGAGCATTTTACTCGACTTGAGTGCCGAGGGATTATGCCTTCAGATTTTTCAAATGATCTCACAACCCGTTATGAGCAGGATGTTTTAGCTCTGGCCTCAGATTCGGACCTACCCATTGGCTATTTAAAAGATTTTATGGCTATAACTAACCTAGATAATGAAAGGCTGTTGATGAGCGGTCTGGTTACCTATGGCGACCCAATTAGCCAATTGTGCAACAGGTTGTTGGATACCTTATTAAAAGATCAAGACAGTTTTCGAAATTCCATTCGAGCATATACCATTAAATCAAACAGCGTAAATGCCTTTGCAACATTTCAAGGAATGCTCTTTGTTACCACCGGCTTAATTGCCCGATTAGAAACCGAGGGACAGCTCGCCTTCATTTTGGCACATGAGATTAGCCATTTAACGCAGAATCACATCTATGAAATGTTCAAAGCAAGTGTTGGCTCCAAAAAGAAGATGATTGCATTTCAGAACAATAAAAGTAAAGAAGATGATTTGCTTGCCAAAATGGCCTTTTCGAGAGAAAATGAGTTTGAGGCCGACGACTTGGCCATTCCGTTATTAATACAAGCGGGCTATCCCGTGTCTGCAGCAGTTTCGACAATTAAGATGCTGATTTACAGCTATTTGCCTATAGAAGAGCAAAAAATGGATTATTCGGTTTATGAAGATGAATTCTTTAAAATTCCGGCTTCGAATCGATTGGAAAGTGTAACTAACATTAGCAAGATGAGCAACTTGGGAGGGAATTCTTATCGAACTCACCCCAGCCTATTAGAGCGCATGCAGCGCATACAAAAGCTCTATATTACGCTTGATACTCCAATTTTAGATCTTGATGTTTGGGACCCACTGATTTCTGAAATTCGAGATTTAGCTCGTTTTGAAATGGTCAATTCATTTATGAAATACCATGAATATCCCAAGGCCATTTATCATATTGGAGTGTTGAAGCGATACTTTCCTACCAATGAATTTTTAATACGTGCAGAACTGTGGTGCTGGGCTAACATGCAAGCCTTTTCAAACAATCTTCAGAAAAGAATATTTACATCTTGGTATAAGAATCAAGAAGGAGAGCTGCAAGAAACGTTGCATTGGTTTGGCCAACTGAGTATTAACGAAATAAATTGCTTGGCCACACGAATTATTTGGTTGGATACGGTTTTATTGGGTGATGAGAAAGAATATTTAAAAACCCGAAGCATGCGAAATCTGGTAAACCATGGAAGATTCCCCAACGATTTTTTTCATCGAAGTGCTGACACGGCGGTGAATCAGACCACCGCGGAACTCAAGGAAGAAACGAATAAAAACAACGTTAGTAAGGCACGAAAAAAAGCCTATTCATATTGCACCACAGCTTTTGTGCAACTATTTAATAATGGATCGTTTACGACGTTGTTCGACAGCTTATATGCTCTCAAGCCTGTCCGCACCAATTTATACTACTTTCAAGACCTGCCTGATGAATACATTCCAATTAATTTCAAGAAGAATCTACCACGGGCAGATGACGTGCCATCAGATATTGGCACCTTGGAGGATACGAATGCAGTAATCGCCAACCGCATTCTGGTTCTCAATCCAAGTTTCACCAACATTTCAAGCGACGAAAACAAGAGGGGTTCATTATTCGGGTCGATTAATAAGGCCCAGTATAACGCATTGGCCTTGAATGAATGTTCTGAACTTCTTGGACTTGATCTTATTGTACTTGGAAATAAAGAATCGGAATTTTTTGAAACCGCTCATTTTAATGATTATGTTAAACTTCTTGATTTTGTTGAGGAGAAAGGAGGTTTTTCGGGTAAAAATTTTAAAGGATATTTTTCAAACTTCCAAGACTCCATTCTATCGAACTATCAAACCAATACCCTTCTTACGATATCTGTTGACCTACACCAATATTACAAACCAATCAACCCAACGTTATTTCTGTTATCAGCCTTGTTGTATCCAACGCTCCCGATCTACGTTTTTTGGCAATTTCGGCCTGAAAACACCCTGTATTATCAATGTTCGACGTACTCACTTAACAGCGGCCAAAAAACATATTCAGAAAACGCCGAATTTCGAAGCTCCTATAAGAAGGATGTAATTAAAAACACCTTTTATCGAAGCTTATCCGTCATATATTTAAATCAACTGCGCTAAAATGAAATCATTATTCGCAATTGGTTGTTTGGTTTTAAGTTTTTATGGCAGTGCCATTTTTGCCCAAATCAAGCCCCCTTTTGGTTACTTGGGCCAAACACAATTTCTTTTTGTGCGCCCGCAACTTGGTTTTAGCAAGGATCCTCAAAAACCATCAACGGCATCTTCAACTCATCAATCTAGGTATCGAAATTTAAGCACCAATATCCAAATTGGATATGGAAGAGCATTTGGCGATCGCTGGTTGTTGGAATTCAGCACCGGTTATGCAAGCACCTCAATTGACATCTTTGAGCAGCAAAATGACCGAATAGGTATCAACCATTTCCAGAAGGAGAACGGAACCGTTTATTTAATTCTGGGCATTTTGGGTAGTCCCAGCATTAAAATATGGCAAAATTCATTGGGCTTACGGTATTTTTTGATCGCAGAAGGAGGCCGAGCACCTCTTGGTCCCTACTTAGGTTTTGATGTTGGAATTAAAGCGACTTGGTATGCGCTGAACGAAGCAGGTTTAAACCTTCATAATATTAATGACAAAGAAGAATCCTTCTTTCCCATACCAGCGTTTAAGACGCGATACAATTATGTTCAAAGCAGTTTGAGCTTAGGTAACACAAGAGCCCTTACAGACCATTGCCTTATAGATTATGGGCTTCGAACTGGGTTTCGTCCATACGTCACACTAAACCCTTACGTCAACTATCTAACAGTAGAAGCGATCTCCTCTTATTCTATGAACGCTGCTGTTTACAAAAAGTTTGCCTTTAACATCTATGTCTCGGCAGCCTATTTCATAAAATAAACTACGAATCTAATTCTTTGAAATAGTCGCGAACCTTGTTTTTATAATACGGCGTAAGTTCGGGAGGAAGCGTTTTTAAAAGTTCTTGTTCCTTTTCTTTTTGCTTTAAATATTCTTGTATGCTGGGTGGTATAATGCGATCCGATTCTGAGCCTTCGTTCGATTTTCGCTTATCATCCATTTCTTGCTTTTGCTCCGCCTTTTCATGCTCCAACAGTCTGGATAAAATGTCTTGTTGTCGATTTATTACGTTGGGGTCCAACTGTTTGTTATAGAGCTTTTCTTCCAACTCATCCATCATCTCTTCTGTTTTCTTCAAGTCACCCAAAGAACCGCCCTTTCCTTCCTTATCCAACTGGTTTTTTAAGTCGCGCATTTTTTTGCGAATGGCCGCTTGCATAGCCGCTGCTTCAGCAAATTCTTTACTACCTGGTTTACCACCACTCTTCATTTCCTCGCTCATGCCGTCCAACTTTTTCTTCAACGACTCTTGCAATTCTCGCATCGATTTAGCACTTCCCGGCTTTGGGTTTTTCCCAGGATTTTTACATGTTCCAGAGCCTGGCTTGCTCTTCATTTGTTCCTGCATTTGCTTCAAACTCTCGCTGAGCATAAGTGCAAGGTTGTTCATGCTGGTCATCACATATTGCTGATGCATGGCAACCATGTTAATGTTGCGCTCGCCTACTTGATTCATGGCCTTTTCGAGGTTGCTATTCACCAAGCCAATTTCTTTATTTATAAAGTGCTCTACCTGCTTAACACGCTTGGATAAGGCCAAAAGAGAGTCTTCAATCATCCGAGCATCATCGCGAATCTTCTTTTGTTGTTGGCCAAGGTCTACGTATTTAGGACTGTATCCACGCACCGACTTAAACTCTTGCATCAGTGCCTCTTGATCCTTGCTTATTTGAATCAAATTATCCAAAATTTCACGCAAGGTGTTCATATCTTCCGTTTGCTGTTTGGCTTGTGCATCTTGCATTTGCTGCTGCATTTTTTTAGCCATGTCTTGCATTTCCTCAGCGGCCTTTTGTTGGTTTTCGGCCGCCTTACTTTTCTTGTTTTTCTGTAGATTTTCTTGACTTTCCTTTTGCTCTTGATCCACCTTGTTTTTCTGTTCTTCTTGCTTTTCCATCTCCAAATCCAAAGGCTTTTCTAAGTCCTTATTTTTTTTGTCAATGTCTTTTAAGTCTTTCTTTACTTCATCAAACTTTTTATTCAGCTTTTCTTGCTCCTTGCTCAATTCTTCTTTTTCCTTTTCTCCCTTTTTAGATTCATCCGAAAGTTCCTTTTGCTCTTTGGCCAATTCATTGAGTTTTTCAATGGTTTCATCCACCTTCTTTTCCAACTGAAGTTGCTTTAATTGTTCGAGCATCCGATCCAGCTGTTTTTGAACCTCCTTATCAGAAACCTTCATTTGATCCAACTTCTGCATCATCTTGTCTTTCTGATTCTGCTCCATAAGCTCTTGAATCTGACGCATGATGTCTTTCATCTCTTCGCTCATTACTTCTTCGAAGAGTTTTTCAATATCGTCTTGCTTCTGCTTTATTTCCTGATCAATCTGTTTAAATTCATTCTCTTGAACGTTCTTCTTTTTATTCTCCTCAACAATGTTCTCCAGCTGTTTTTCAAAGTTTTTGTGCTTATCAAGCAGCTCTTGGATCTTCTTTTTTTCTTCCCAATTGAGGTTTTTCTTTTCGGTCAGCTTCTTTTCAAGTTCAAGAATGTCTTTCTGCATATTGGAAAGTTCTTTCTTGCTCTGTGCAATTTCCGATTTTATTTCTTCGGTCTTCTTTTCCGTGTCAGCATTGATTTTAGCTAGGCTGGGCGCTTCGTAAATTTTGGTGGATGTTCGAGCCGACTTACTGCCGTAAACACCATCGTTGTCCCAAACCTCGAAATAATATTCCAGCTTGTCATCGGGCTCCACATTTACCAGATTCAAATCCCAAAAATGGTAAAACCGTTGGTCTTTACCGGTCGTTGATATATTAATCGGCACTTCTTTAGTTTTGCCAACCTTATCTTTATTTTTACTTGATATAAACGTATACCGGAAGACCAATTTCTTAAAACCATAATCGTCGGCAATCTTTCCCATCATGTAAACGAGTTTTGCTCGCATCGAATCAGGCTTTTCTTCTGCTGTAATACTCGGATATTGATCTGGAACAACTCGTATTGCACATGAAACGGAATCGCCTTTTGCTACCTCCTTATTTTTAGAACGAATGGATATGTTTTCACTGGTTAAAAACCGCTTCATAAATTGAAAAACATTGCCATTCCTCTGACTTTTTTCGAGCTTTCCCTTCGAAACAATTACCACTTCATCTGTATTTCTGGCCGACAGTTTCCATTTAATCTGAGTGCCCGTTGGAACCGTTATATCGGAAGTGTTCTTACGCTCTTCATTTTTGATTCCGGTATACGATGGGTAACTTAAGAAGGCAGTATACTCCAACAAGGTTGGTTTGGGTAATACCTTTATTTCGTATTGAGCACTGCCAAAGCCTTCGGCGGTGAACCTGAAATTCAGCGTGTTTCTCACTTTTTTAATTGGATGAACAAAACTGCCCTTTTCGGTACCTTTCATCTTATACCGATGACCATCCAGCTCGATGTACGCTTCGGCAGGTAGTGTATTGCCTTTCGTAATCAGTTTGATTTCAAGGTCTTCGTTTTGCAAAACATCCTTTTCATCCATGTCAAGAATAAAGTCAAAAGGTGCTTTTTCTTCGAAATGTGTATTGTATTGCACCAAGCGCTTAGAGCTTTCGGTAAAACCTGGGGCAACTAAAATAATTGCAAAAAGCGCCAGCACCGGAATTACAGCGTACTTTATATATCTTTTATTTCCGTTTAAATCGATGGCTTGATGAAAGGGAACGGGTGTTAGTTTTTGCGTTTTCTGCTCAATGGCCGCTTTTAGTAATTCGTTGGAGTCGGTTTCTCCTCGCTTCTCAAGTTCTAGTGTATTGGTTAATTTATCGCCAATTTCCGGAAAATGAAGGCCAATAATGCCGGCCGCTTGGTTGTAATTGATGCGGGTTCCCATCTTATTCAACTTTAGCAACGGGAGAACGATGTATTTAATCAAAATAAATCCGCTAAAAAGCGCAAAAGAAAAGAATAACACCGTTCGTATCACTCGATGAAAATGACCGAAATATTCCAATAACGAGGTGATTAAAAACGCGGTTACCACCCCCGCTACCACATATATCAATCCTTTTATAAGTTGATTCTTGTAGAACTTCCGAATGAAAACTTCAAGCTTTTCTAGTAATATGTCAGTTGATCTTTGCACTGTGGTCTATACGTCTTATCCTTAAACGGTAAATATACTTCAAAAGTGTTAGCTTATTGCTCTGCCTGTGCCAGCTTGAGGGCATCCATAACAGGTGTGAGCTTCCCATCAACTCTTCCAACAACAAAAACATCTTTCATCCCAATTCGTTTTAAATCATTTTCAAAAAGAAGCGCTTTTTTAAATGACCGGAATCGACCCAACAGAAGTTTATTCCCTCCTTCGTGAGGTTCGCTTCTAAGATTGGCGAGATGCTCTACATATTGATCAATGTTAAAGTCTTGGAAAGATCCAATCTGTACCTCAAAAAAAATTCCGTCGATTCGATCCGAATTCTCAACCAGGATTTCATTATCCGCGATGAGCTTAATGTTCACCAACGTGAGCGAATCAATTTGATTTTGAAGACTGTCTTGCTGGTTCGCAAATAAATTCGCCTCAGAAACAACGCCGCGTAAGGCTCCCAGTTCAACTGCCTCTGAATTAAACTGCATCCACAAAAATAAAACCGCCGCAATACTTACCACAAACAAGCTTGAAAGCAGTACCAGAGCACGCCTATAAATTCGGATTAACCTACTGGTTTTGTTTTCCTTATATGATGATTCAACCGGGGCTTCAATATTCCCATCGAGATGAAATTTAACCTTACTCAAATTGCCGTTGTTTTTGGTGTAATTTCTTTGCCGATGCCTGCCAATTATGAAGTTATATTTACAAAAACTCCGTTATATATGTAGTAACTTCGCTGTTGAGTCATTATTGGTAGGCTTTTTGCACCTTGCGTTCAAAAATAAGTTAAAGAAAAGATTATGCGAAAGATTATTGGAATCCTAGTTTTAGCGATAGGTTTTGGCTTTACAAGCGGCCTATCAACACAACAAGTGTCTTGGAGTACCTGGAATAATGGTTGGGCTGCCGCCAAACAAAACAATAAAATAGCGTTAATAGATGCCTATACTGATTGGTGTGGATGGTGTAAAAAAATGGACAAAACTACTTACGAAAATGAACTCATCGTTTCTAAGATTAAAGAAAGTTTCATCCCCATTAAATTTAACCCCGAGTTGGATGGCTTATATCAAGTTGGAGATACCATGATTTCCGGTCCGCAATTACTTGCCGCTCTTAGTCAAGGCAAAAGTTCAGGATTCCCAACTACCTTTTTCTACGTTCCCAGCACCAATCAGATGTATCAGTATCCCGGATATCAAGATGCCACGGCATTCGGTAAAATCTTGGATGAAATGATTCTTGCACACGCAAAAGGAAAACAGAAATAAACCGCATCAGTCGTTATTTTTGCCGCCGTGTTAACCCCCCTAAAAAATTTGAATTGAGGAAAGGATTTGGCAAAATTCTTCAGAATGTTACGATAGACAACGCGGGCGCAGAAGGCAATTGCATTGTACGAGACGAAGGAAGAGTTGTATTTGTGCGGAATGTAGTTCCCGGTGATGTTTGCGACATTAAAATTATTGGTAAGAAGAAAAAGTTTCTTATCGGAGAACTCATTCAACTTCATTCTCCAGGTCCATCAAGAATAGAACCTTTTTGCGAACACTTTGGAGTTTGTGGTGGCTGCAAATGGCAGCACATGGATTACAGTTCCCAGTTAAGTCTTAAGCAGCAGCACGTTATAGATTCTTTTCAGCGAATCGGCAAACTCGATTTCCCAGCCGTACCAAGCCCGTTAGCTGACAATGGCACAACCGAATATCGAAATAAAATGGAATACACCTTCAGCCCAAATAAGTGGCTGGAGAAAGCAGAAATCGAAAGCGAGGAGTTTATCGAAAAACCCGGACTGGGCTTTCATATTCCAAATCGATTCGACAAGATTGTTCATGTAAATAAATGTTGGTTGCAAGATTTTACTGCCAATAACATTCGAAACTGGTGTTATGATTATGCCTTAGAACATGAAATGTCTTTCTATCATCCGCGTAAACAAGTAGGCTTAATGCGCAACGTAATGTTGCGAAATACTCGGTCTGGATCTTGGATGGTTTTACTCATCTTTAAGGAAACGGACATCCGAATAACTCCGATGTTAACTGCGCTTTCTGCCGCTTTCCCGGAAATTACATCGATGCTCTATTCGATCAATGGAAAGGTAAACGACAGCATTTACGACTTGAACATCGAGAAACATGCTGGAGATGATTATTTAGTTGAAACCCTTAATGGTTTGGATTTTGCCATCCGACCTAAATCATTTTTTCAAACCAATCCAAACCAGGCAGAAGTTTTGTACAAAACAGCACTTGAATTTGCCGGTTTAACGGGATCTGAAAACGTGTATGACCTGTATTGTGGAACGGGTACTATCTCACTCTTTTTGGCACAAAACGCTAAAAAAGTGGTTGGAATTGAGAGTGTTCCGCAAGCTATTGAAGATGCCAATGATAACGCTGTTCGTAATAAAATTGACAACTGCGAATTTATTGTTGGCGACATGAAACATGTTTTCAACGACGATTTCGTGCGAAAATTTGGAGCTCCAGATGTTATTATTACCGATCCACCAAGGGCGGGGATGCATCAAGATGTAGTAAATCAAATCTGTAAGCTCGGTCCAGAAAAAGTAGTCTATGTAAGTTGTAATCCAGCTTCACAAGCACGGGATTTAGACTGGATGCGCGAATTCTATACAATCGCCAAAATCCAACCCGTTGATATGTTTCCGCATACCCACCATGTTGAGAATGTAGTGCTGCTAGAGCGAATAAAGAACTAGCTCAACTCCAAATATTTACCTTTCTGGGTTTTGCCTTTTCAACTTCAATAAGCTTTCCGTTGATTTCTTTGCCGTTCAACTCTGCCATTGCTGCCTCCGCTTCTTTGTCGTCTTTCATCTCAACAAAGCCAATGCCTTTGTGCTCGCCTGTTACCCGATCATATACCACTTTGGTATAATCAACTTCGCCAAACTTTGTAAACAAAATTTCTAAATAATATGCGTTAACAGTTTCCGGAAGGTTTTTTACTACTAGATTCATGACCGATTTTAAGAGACTCCAAAACTAATCATTTTATCACAAATTGCCCTTTCACAATGTGTAAAGACCAGATGAATAAGAACGTTATTTCGTTTGACATTTTCACCCAAAAAAAGAATATACCTTTGCGCTAATGGAGCACAGTCTACCACACGTTGCCGTTGTTATACTAAACTATAATACTCGGCATTACTTAGAACGATTTATTCCCAGCATTTTGGCTACGAACTACCCCAACTTTGAGGTGATTGTTGCCGACAATGGTTCGGACGATGACAGTCTTGAATTTTTAGAACAAGCTCATCCAACCGTGCGAAGGCTGATATTGGAAGACAACTATGGTTTTGCCGAAGGATACAATCAGGCGTTAAAGCGGATTGAATGCGCATATTGTGTGTTGCTCAACAGCGATGTTGAAGTTCCACCTACGTGGTTAACTCCCTTAGTAGAAACAATGTTATCCGACCCTTCTATTGCGGCTGTTCAGCCAAAAATTCGTGACCTCAACCAACCCATAAAATTCGAATATGCCGGGGCAAGTGGCGGATTCATTGATAGGTTTGGCTACACATTTTGCAGGGGAAGAATCTTTAATGAGTTGGAAGAAGACCATGGGCAATACGATAATGAAATGGATGTTTTTTGGGCTACTGGGGCTGCTCTACTCATTCGAAAAAGCGTTTACACGAAGCTAGGCGGGTTGGATGCTGATTTCTTTGCCCACATGGAAGAAATTGATCTATGCTGGCGAATGCACAACCACAATTATCGAATTGTTGTGCAACCCAAAAGCTTTGTTCTGCACATGGGCGGTGGAACTCTTGCATCGCAAAGTGCACATAAAACGTATTTGAATTTCAGAAACAACCTCGCCATGTTGGCCAAAAACTTACCCCCGAGCTTGGTATACCCAATGCTCATTAAGCGCTTGGTGCTAGACGGAGTGGCGGGACTCCGCTTTGTATTTAAAGGAGAGTTTACACATGTAGGGGCAATCGTGCGAGCTCATTGGAACTTCTTTCGTCAAATATCTATGTTTCGAAAAAAAACCCAGAACATGCCCAAACAGCACTTGTCGAAACTACCTGGCTTCTATCGCAAGAGCTTAATTGTTCAGCACTTTTTACGAGGTAAGAAAACGTTTTCATCTTTAAAACCTGAGTTAGATTAGTTGTTTTATTTTTCACTTAACATAAAAAAAGCGGTGGAAGAATCCACCGCTTTTTTATATATCAAACCGAAATAAAATCGTTTAAAGCTTTACCGCACTACAATGCGTTGAACGCCTGTAGTATTTTCACCTTGTACTTGAATAAAGTATACACCCGGAGATAGGTTAGAAGTTTGAATGGTAGCCAAGTTGGTTGGCACCAAGCTCACGCTTAATACTTGCTGACCAGCAAGGTTCAACACATGTATTGACGAAATGTTTGAAGCTGTTTCGATGGTAACCAAACCATTGGTTGGGTTTGGATAAACACGACTAATCGCGTTAACTTCAGAGATACCTACCGATTTTTCCCATTTGATGATATCACCTAACCCACGTGGGAAAATCTGATAACCTTCTGTATATGGAGCACTGTTGTCAAACTGTCCACCAATTCCTGTAATCGTCATAGTATCATATAATACTGGGGTTCCTACAATGGCAGGAATGTCGCGGTCGATTCTAATTAAGAAGGTATCCGTTCCATTGGTTAAACTAACGTTGCCATTGTCTGGCCATACCGTAGTTGTATCGGCAATCCACACTTTTTCAATTCGAATAAAGTTCGATTCGGTTTCTTCGGTTGGCTTAGCAACAACACTTGGCATATTTAATGCATTCGAATTCGTAACAACGTCAATTGAAGTCGTGAAAACTTCCGTTAATCCGTTGTAAAAATCAATCTTACCTTTAACGGTAATGCTATCACCTTCGGCAACTACATAGTCGTCAACATCGATATAGTTGAAGATATTGATACCACCGGTACCGTCAATAATGGTGAAGGATATGCCCGCATTTCCATCGTAATCAATGCCGTAAACCGTTCCGGTTAACTCAACCAATAATCCTTTATTGGCTGCAGCAGCATCCGCATCATTCACTCGAACATCCTTAATGCTTCCAACGAAGTAATCGTCGTTGTTTATTGCAACGGTCATGTTGGTATCTGAACCAATTTCTGCTCCTGTAGAAACATTACTCAAGCTTAAGAAAATTGTTTTGTCTATGGCTGCATCTGAGTTGTCAACCAACTCAATGGTAAAAGTTTCATCTGCGGTAGAACCTGCAGCGAAGGTGAGGGTTGTTGGTGATGTGAAGTTATAATCCGTGCCGTTTGTAGCAGTTCCACCAGTAACAGAAACATCCACTGTTGTTGCAACGGTAGCTGATGGGCTTGTAATCGATACTGATATAACAGCGCTTCCTGTTTCTTCGCCAGCTTTTACGTAATTTGTTTTAAGTGTAACAATTGGGGATACAGGAACAAAACAATCGGATGTATGTGATCCTAAATACGAAAAGGTGTTCAGTGGATACACATCCCACTGACCTGAAGAAACAGCCCAGTCTTTAGTTCCTGCTTTAACGGTCGATTTACGTACCAGGGTGTATTCAGCCGTAGACCCAGATCCAACTGCCCAAGTTCCAGGGTTTGTAGGACGTTGTCCAATAACACCAATAACGTCTAATGTGTCACCGGTGCTAATTTTTACCAATGCTAAAGCGTCGTCGCCATTGTAAAAAGTGATGTTGCTAACCGTGTCGCGCTGAGCTAAGATTTGAGCATCTGCACTTGAATTGGCAATTACGAATACATCGTAA
>JBLHHI010000058.1:0-21262 GCA_047614125.1 Bacteroidia bacterium
ACTCCAGAAGGACTCATAAACTGAGCCGATGTCCCTGTACCATCTGCATAGCCATATGTACCACTACCAGCGAGGGTGCTGACCACACCTGATGAAGTTATTTTTCGAATGCGGTTGTCTCCCTGATCCGCTACATACACATTTCCAGCGCCATCGACCGCTACTCCTGTAGGACTCCTAAACTGAGCCGATGTCCCTGTACCATCTGCATAGCCATATGAACTACCAGCGAGCGTGCTGACCACACCTGATGAAGTTATTTTTCGAATGCGGTGGTTACTTTGATCCGCTACATACACATTTCCAGCGCCATCGACCGCTACTCCTGTAGGATAGTTAAACTGAGCCGATGTCCCTGTACCATCTGCATAGCCATATGAACTACCAGCGAGGGTGCTGACCACATCTAATGACTGTGCTACGGTGTTTGAAAAAGAAAAACAAATAATGGAAAAAAGTACGGCTGTTAGCCGAGCTAGGTAAAATGATTTCATACTACTACTACTACTACTTAAATTTTGCGACTTGAATTGTTCAAATCTTCACAAATTTAACATTATTATGACAAAAAGCTATTGTTTTTGCTAACTAATTATAATATCAATAATTGATAAATGCCTAAAACCATTACAAAAAGAGTTGCTGACAGTCAAAGGAGTAACCTGAGTTCGATTAATATTTGCAGGTTCAGATTTTTATAAAATTCTTGATAAGGGCGGATATATTTACTATGTCCAGTTCGAAAACCAAATTATTGGAACCGCATCCTTACTAAAGAAAACCGACACCACATTCGAGCTGGCCAAAATGGCCGTTGTCCGGCCATGGCGCGGAAAAGGTATTGGAACCCTCCACCTCGAACACTGTTTAAACGTTGCCAAACAAAAGCAAATGCAATCGCTCATCTTACACTCCAATACCAAGCTCGCAACGGCCATTCGCATGTACCGGAAATACGGCTTTGTTGAGGTGGCTCTCGAACCCGGATTGTGTGAACGGGCGGATATAAAGATGGAGAAGATGCTTTAAAATTAACCGCAAGGCATTTTTTAACCATGGAGAATCCCACGTAATCCACCAAAATTTGCTGTCACAGAGAACGCTGAGGAATTTGAGTAATTCAATGCTCCGTGCCCTCTGTGAAAAAGGAAGAAGATTCTTATTATATCAAAAAGTTCCAATGCTGGGAAGAGTGTTGGTGTGGTAAGAAACCCTCTGTGTACTCTGTGGTTTAAAAGAAGATGGTTCATTTTTGCGTGTATAGTTGAACGAAGCCACGAATTGCCATCCTGTTCATCCTACCATCTTATAAATCCTGTTCCAACAAAAGGTGCATTTCTTGTTATCAATTTTGTGACGGGATATTGCGATGATCTTGAATGAATTTATATTATTGTAAAGGTCATAGAACCACCTTTAATTCCGTTGATTTAAAAATACCATGCCCGAATTCAATCACCTTCATTGCCATTCTCAGTTCTCTCTCCTCGATGGAGCCGCCAGTATTCCGGGTATGATGGCCAAGGCCAAAGCCGATAATATGAAGGCCGTTGCGCTCACCGATCACGGCAATATGTTTGGGGTCTTTAAATTTGTGGTGGAAGCTGAAAAACAGGGCATTAAGCCCATTGTTGGATGTGAGTTTTATGTAGTCGAAGACCGATTTCAACGCTCGTTTACCGGCGGAAAAAAAGACAAGCGTTATCACCAACTCATGCTGGCCAAAAACCAGCAGGGATATAAAAACCTGTCCACACTATGCTCCTTGGGCTACATCGACGGCCTTTACGGAAAATACCCACGCGTAGATCGCGAACTCATAAAAAAATACAAAGAAGGAATCATTGCCACCACGTGTTGCATTGGGGCAGAAGTTCCCCAAGCCATCTTAAATAAAGGCGAAGAAGAAGCAGAAAAGATCTTCTTAGAATGGCTTGATATTTTTGGAGATGATTACTACATTGAGCTGCAACGTCATGATTTACAGGATATTGACGGCACAGGCATGAGCCAGGAAGACATCAACCAAGTCTTGCTAAAATGGTCGAAGAAATACAACGTTCCCGCCATTGCCACCAACGATTCGCATTATGTAAACGAAGAAGATTTTAACGCACACGACATCCTCTTGTGCATCAATACCGGCGAATTAAAAAGCACACCCATCGGTCATGGCCGCGATTTTCGCTTCGGCTTTCCAAACAGTCAGTTCTTTTTTAAGACGCAGGCAGAAATGTTGGAAAAGTTTAAGGATGTTCCCTTTGCCTTAGATAATACCAACCTCATTGTAGACAAGGTAACACCTCCTCAGCTCAAACGAGATGTTCTCCTCCCCCACTTTGTGCTTCCTCCCGGCTTTAAAGATCAAGACGACTACCTGCGGCATTTAACCTACGAAGGTGCAAGAAAACGCTGGGGCGAGATTACTTCAGTAATCAGCGAACGACTTGATTTTGAGCTTCAAACCATTGCAAAAACCGGTTATCCCGGCTACTTTTTAATTGTTCAAGATTTCACCACCGCCGCTCGGAAGCTCGGAGTGGCCGTTGGCCCAGGAAGGGGTTCTGCAGCGGGTTCGGCCGTGGCGTATTGTGTTGGAATTACCAATGTGGATCCCATCAAGTACGATCTACTTTTTGAGCGATTCCTGAATCCCGAACGTGTGTCTCTTCCCGATATTGACATTGATTTTGATGATGTTGGGCGTGGAAAGGTGATTGATTATGTGATTGATAAATACGGAAAATCGAATGTGGCGCAGATCATTACCTATGGCTCCATGGCAGCCAAGTCGTCGATTCGAGATGTGGGCAGAGTGTTGGACCTACCCCTACCTCAAGTGGATCGGATGGCTAAAATGGTTCCTGACATTTCGTTGGCAAAAACCATTAACGAAGATGTTAAGATTCTCAAGAAAAAGCTCAATGCAGATCAGATGCAAATGGTGGAGGAATTGCGCAAGATTGCTGGCACAAACACCTTAGAATCAGACGTTTTACGGGAGGCCGTCTTGTTGGAAGGCTCCGTGCGAAATACCGGAATTCACGCTTGTGGTGTAATCATTACGCCCGAAGAAATCACCAATTTAATTCCGGTTACCACCGCCAAAGATTCCGATTTATTGGTAACCCAATACGACAACAGCGTAGTGGAAAGTGCCGGTTTGTTGAAGATGGATTTTTTAGGGCTAAAAACCCTTTCCATCATCAAAGATGCCATCAACATCATTGATCAACGACATGGAGTAAAAATTGAACCCGACGACATTCCGCTCGATGACGAAAAAACCTATGAGCTCTTTCAACGAGGCGCAACCGTTGGGATTTTTCAGTTCGAATCGGATGGAATGCAAAAGCATTTACGTGCGCTTAAACCAACCCTTTTTGGCGATTTAATTGCCATGAACGCGCTCTATCGCCCAGGCCCAATGGAGTACATTCCAAACTTTGTAAATCGTAAACACGGAAGAGAAGAGATTGTATACGATGATCCGGAGATGGAAACCATCCTCAAAGAAACCTACGGAATTACGGTATACCAAGAGCAGGTAATGCTGCTCTCGCAAAAGTTGGCGGGCTTTACCAAGGGTCAGGCCGATACGCTCCGAAAAGCCATGGGTAAAAAGGCGAAAAACCTCATTGATGAGCTCAAGCCTAAGTTTATGGAAGGGGCTCAAGAACGCGGGCATGCGGTGGATGTGATGGAAAAGGTTTGGAAGGATTGGGAAGCCTTTGCGGCCTATGCCTTCAACAAGAGTCACGCTACGTGCTATTCGGTGGTTGCCTTTCATACGGCCTATCTTAAAGCCAATTATCCCGCCGAATACTTGGCAGCTGTGCTCACGCATTCTATGAGCGACATTAAGAAGCTGAGTTTCTTTATGGAGGAATGTAGAAACATGAAAATCAATGTTTTAAGTCCGGATATTAATGAAAGTCTCTTATCGTTTTCGGTGAATAAAGAAGGAAATATTCGAGTTGGCATGGCGGCTATTAAAGGCGTTGGAGAGGCTGCTGCCGAAGAAATTGTACGAGAGCGCGAAGAGAACGGTCCGTATGAAAGTTTGTTTGGATTAACAAAACGCGTAAACCTGCGAACGGTGAATAAAAAATCGTTGGAAGCCTTGGCCATTGCCGGTGCCTTCGACTTATTCGAAAATTACCACCGAGCCATGTTGGTTGAAAAAATAAACGATGGAATGAGTGGCATTGAATTATCGCTGCGGTTTGGAGCTGATTTTCAAAATGAACAAGCGGCTGCTCAGGCTTCGCTCTTTGGGGGAGATTCGAAGGTGAGTTTAAGCGAACCCAAGTTCCCGGAAGTAGAACCTTGGAGCAAGATGCAGGCCTTAAACAGCGAGAAGGATGTGATTGGCATGTACATATCGGGCCATCCGTTGGATAAATACAAAAGCGACATCGACAACTTTTGCACCTTCAGTTTTGGACAAATTACCAACCTGGATGCAATGAAACCACAAAAGATGAAGGTGGCTGGTATTGTTACGAGTCACAACAGTCGAATGACTAAAAACGGCAAACCTTTCGGAATATTCATTTTGGAAGATTTTGGCGGCACGCAAGAATTTGCCTTGTTTGGTGATGATTACGCAAAGTTTAGAGGCTACCTCACGCCTAATTCCATGCTCTTTGTAACGTGCTCCATTCAAGAGCGTTTTTACGATAAAACGCAAAAAGAATTAAAAGTACACACCATTGATTTCTTGCAAGACGTGCGAGAAAAATACTTGGAAAAGGTAACCATTACCATCCTTCTGGATCAATTGTCGGAGGAGTTGATTTCATCGCTCAAGGTACTGACGGATCGCGGAGAAGGCAAGGCACAACTCAAGGTCGAAATCGCAGACCCCGCCGACAAGTACAAGGTCGATTTCAAGTCGGGTGGGCGGCGCATTAACTTCGATCAGGAGTGGGTACGGGTATTGGATGATCTGGATTTAACCTATCGAATTAATTGACGTAGAGGCGCGAATCTACGCGCATCTACCCTGGTGGTTCGCATTGCCATTTTTGGCGCGACGCATCGTGCCCTACTGCGCCGGTGGTTCGCTCTTCTTTTTCAGGCGCTTA
Organism: Bacteroidia bacterium; assembly: GCA_047614125.1. Taxonomy (GTDB): domain Bacteria; phylum Bacteroidota; class Bacteroidia; order NS11-12g; family UBA9320; genus JBLHHI01. Next base: position 5,091 of record JBLHHI010000058.1, read on the forward strand.
GCATCCTTCAAACTCTTGTAGAGCATCGATTCCAATTGTCCGTTCACACTTCTAAATTCATCATCGGCCCAGCGCTCAATTTGTTTAAAGGTTTCTGGATCAATGCGAAGCATGAAGCTTTTCTTTTTTGCCACAATTTTAGTTTATAGTACCCGTATTAATTACAGGTGTTACTTCTTTATCGCCACACAAAACAACCATGAGATTGCTCACCATCGTGGCCTTTTTATCATCGTCAAAATCAATGATCCCATCTGCCGATAATTGATGTAAGGCGTCTTCAACCATGCCCACAGCTCCTTCTACAATCTTCTTTCTGGCTGCAACAATGGCAACGGCTTGCTGACGCTTTAACATCGAACTGGCAATTTCTGGAGCATAGGCTAAGTAGCCAATTCTCGCTTCCATTACTTCAATTCCTGCCATAGTCAAGCGTTCGGTTATTTCGTCTTCCAATGCATTGTTCACCTCATCCATTCCAGATCGGAGCGTAATGGTGGCAACGGCGGTTCCATGATCATCAAAGTCGTCGTATGGATACGAACCCGCCAGCTTACGAACCGCAGCATCGGTTTGGATGCGAACAAACTCTTCGTAGTGATCTACTTCAAAAGCTGCTTTAAAGGTATTTTGAACGCGCCAAACTAAAATAACGTTGATCAGAATTGGGTTGCCTATTTGATCGTTGACCTTCACACGGTCGCTGTCGAAGTTTCTTGCGCGAAGGCTAATTTTTTGTTTTGTAAAAAACGGGTTTGCCCAGAAGAAGCCATTCCCCCGCACGGTTCCTTTGTACGCTCCAAACATCACTAACACCTTAGAACTGTTGGGATTAACGGTAAAAAATCCCGCAAAGAGCATGGCCATAAATGGAAAGGCGATTATTAAGGGTTTCGACTTGGTTAACACAAACACAATTACCAGCACAGCGGTAATCACTAAGAGAACGAAAAATGCCAAATATCCATTGGCCGGTTTATAATTCTTTTCTACATTCATAATAATATCATTTTGATATCACAATAATACAAAATATTTTTCATTTTTAGCTGCCATTCGACCAAACTGATGGCTTGGTCGTTAAAGTGCAAACCGCTTTTTAGATTAGCCCAATGTGCTGTAGCATTAATAATTTTGTTAAATATTTTAGAACCTTTTGTGGCCTATTCAACTACAATGCGCTGAATATGAATGGCTTGTTGTAACTGAATGTGCAGAAAATAAAGGCCTGATTCAAGGTTCCTGAGATCAAAGCTTTGGTCAACAATTCGGAGTTGATCGCTTAGAACTTCAATTCCTCTGGGGTTGTACATGGTGATCCGACTTCCCAGCTTAGCTACCTCAGGAATAAGCATAAAGTCAGACTTTATTGGATTGGGGTAAACTAAACTGCTATTTCTTTTCTGCTGTTTTTAATCAACACCTGTATCTAATGATGACCATTTGAGCATCAATACTTCAACGCTCACTTTTTGGTTATCCAACATTCCGCCCATGAGGAAGATAGTAGAATCATTCCGCTTGCCCACTCCTCGTAGATCCATTGGTAGTTCATTGTTGAATCGCTGTTGCCATGCATTCCAACCAGCGTTATAATACAAGTCGCGACCCAGCGGCCGAACGCCAACGGATTGATCATAGGCAAGTCCATCGTAATTGTACGTTTTGCCACTGCCTCCAATCCAATGTGCTGTATTGTTTAGTGCCACGCATCCCATTCTATATCCAATTATGGCAGTGTTCAAAGTAGAAATCGTCCACGAAATTTCGGTTGGATTGTTGGGCTTAATGGCACCCTTTCGCAGTTGGTTCTGGATGCCAAAACCGGCGCTTGAGCGAGCTCAACCAAAGAAATAAATGGTGTCTCCAATAATGGTTCCGCTGGCTCCAAATGATTTATAATCGTTTCGATTGGGCATTGGAGTTCCTTCCATCCAGGCATTTTTTATTGGATTATAAATCTGAACATCTGGGATATTCCCCGTATTGCTCCAACCCGTAATTACGTACAATAAGCTATCGCGCCAAACGGCCTGAACATGATCATCGGTGGCAATGGGCAGCGATGCACCGTCTTCCAAAAACTGATTTTCTGCAATGTGATATCGATGCACTTTGTTGGATGGCTTTTCTTGCTCGTTGGCAAAACGTGATATCCTCCTACAATGTATATAACCGATCCGATGCTATTTGCCGCCGAGGCGATCTTACCTAAGGTATCCGGCAAATCAGCAATGCGTTCCACAACACCAGTACTAACGTTGCATCGATAAGACCTCTGATGGATTCCAGAATATACCTTCGTAGAATCCAACCCGCCAAAGGAATACACATAGATTGTTTGACCATCGTTTCCTAAGCACACCGCGTTGTTTGTTATAGGCTCAGGGAGTTTCGAAAATTTTGATACAATTAATTGAGCATGAATTACTTGCGAACACATTAGCCCAACCAAGCAAAGTACTAAACGCCAAAAGAAGCCACATGTTTCAGAACGGATCAATCCGCTTTAATTTTTTGAATTACTTCAATGAGTTTTAACTCATACCCAATGGGTTCTTTCGGTTTGTGCGAATCGAGAATGGGCACTTTAGCCACACGCACTTGATAAATATAGCCGGGTTTATAGTTTAATCCAATAATGGCTTCACACATTGGAGTCCATTCGGATTGCGAATCGTACCGAACCCTGTTCTGAGTAAAGTAACAATTTAGCTGTTGCCCACGATTTCCATCCGTCTTCCCTTTTTTCGAGTCAATCCAGAAAACCGATTCTTCATTTAAATGATAGGCCACGTCTTTTATTTTTTGCTCTATGCTGAGCAATTTGTATTCATTGGATGCAGCTCCAGCCTTTTTTTCGACCTTAAGTTGATACACAAAACCTTCTTCAAAATAAAAACCTTCGATGGGTTCGGATATCAAATCCCAAGCTGCTAATTTATCGTACTGCGGAGAATTCTGGCTTTGCAAACACAAGATTCGGTTTCCGTTTTTTTCGGAGTGCATGAAGCTGGAAGAATTTATCCAAAGCAACTGGTCATCGGTGGCTAAGTCGACGTTCTCGTAAACGATCTCTAAAATTTCCACCAAACGCAAACTATAGCTCGGTGCATCCATGATGTTTTCGTAGAAGACATTGTGCGTTTTTTCAACCAAAATTCGGTACATAAACCCATCCTCCGACTCAAAGCCCTGAATGTGTTCACATTCTGATTTCCAAGGCTTTAACTTATCGAATGCAGCGGTTTCCTGATAATTGATGCACTTAATTTCGGTGCCGTGAACACCACGTTCCGTAGCACTTTTCGAGTCAATCCACCATGTAAATATCTCCTTTATCCGCACTTCGCTTGCGTCAATTATTTCCAATATTTCCAGTAAGGCGTATGATGTTTTTTCCAAGAGAACACTCTTTTTAACCTTCAATCGATAGTAAAAACCCGAATCGAATTGGAAACCCGAAATGGGCTGGCACAACAAACCCGTCCATGATTTGGGATCCGCATTCAAGGTACTTCCAAGCTGAATTTCTCGGCATTCTACCTCTGCCTCTCCGTCTTTCGAAAAGGCTTTGAGAGCCAAATTGGTCCAAAATATTTCTTCGGATACGGTGGGTGCTGGAATGTCTTTAATCTTAAAAAACACCTTATCGATGGCATAAATGCTTTGTGTTCTCCCATCGGACTGAACACTCGAAGTTACTTGAACTCGAACCTTATATATGAACCCCGGCTCATATTCAAAACCACTGATCTCATCACAAAAAAGTTCCCAAGGCCTTTCCTTGCTGTATTGTGAGCTGGTTTGGGCTTCAAAACAAAGTTTCCCATCCGTACTTTTAACTTGTTTAGAATTGAGCCATAAATTTTTAAAAAAGACATCGCTTTCATGCGCAGCATGAGCATTTAAAGCCGAAAGGCTTACCATACCGCTGAATAAGATGATGGTGATGCTTCTAATATTCGTCAAACTGTTTAATAATTTTCTCATATGCGTATGCACAGCCACATCCACCATCCGATTAAATGATGCAACATTGGCTCTTTCGGAGCAAATATATATGTACAATTTTGAGTTCAATTACTTTTAACCTGAGTTCGATTAATCTTTTCAAATTCAGATTTGTATAGAACCCAAGTAGTGAGGCGAAAACAGGAAGGTTTATATTTATAAACCGACTGATTTCAACGAAGCTAATTGGGTTTTATATACAAAAGTCCGCTTTACACTTGTGAAAAGCGATTTTCATCGTAAAAATTACTCGAAACTCACTGTTCACAAGCGTTCTGAATTCAAAATATGAATCGAACTCAGGTCTTTAGTTATTAAAACTAAAGGCACGCTCTCAATGAACTATGATTCGTTTTGATTTATTCTGCTACGCTACCCTTTGCACTGGGTTAATCATGTAAAGGCAAATCAACGCCATCCATCCAAGACCCAGAACAAATCCCAGTTTTTGCAATATTGGCACACTTACGAGAAAGGTGCTTGAGAAATACAATACATTGTTGAGTATCAACACAAAAAGGAGGAAAATGCCGAGGGTGAACAATTGCTTTCTTTTTTGGATGAAGAGTTCGAGCAAAACAAAAAATATTCCAACTGATCCAAAAAGACTTGCCAAAAGAAGCATAAGCGAATGCAAACGGGTGCTAATGAGAAAAGCAAAAATCATGGCTAAACTCCCGCAAATCTTAATAATTCGTCTGTTTTGCACAGAGCTTGCACATCGATTGGCGAACAAAATAAAAAAAGCCATCAAGCCAACACTAATGATGGCCATGGCAGAAAGCGCATAAAAGCAACTTGGATTTTGAACTCCACCATAGGTTTCACCGCTCATTAAATCGCACCAATAGTTGCGTTGCCAGTCAAAACCAAGCGATTGAGGATTAATTTCGGTACCCCCGGGATAAATGCTGGCGGCATACACATAAAGCCCAACAAAGAGCAATACCGCAACGATCGGCAACCAAACGGCAAATTTATTAATGATGCTTTTCAAAAGTGGAACCAAGCTAATTTAAGATTCAAGGATGTGGATGATGTGAACCTGAAGTTTTGTTTTTCATCTCTTCTTGTTCTATTTCGCGTGCTCTAGAAAGTGAAGAGGCAACCAGTCCAGCTGGAATGGTAACGATGCCAACCCCTACGATGAGCATAAAAAATGTAAACACCTTTCCACCAGCAGTAACTGGGTAAATATCTCCATAACCCACTGTAGTTAAGGTGGTTACCGCCCACCACAGCCCATCAAATATGGAAGCGTAATTCTCGGGCTGAATGGGATGTTCAAAGAAATAAATCCCTGCAGCAGCCAAAAAGATGAAAATTCCTGAAACCAAAAAGAACAAGATGATTTCCTCTTTAATAATACGAGCAGCAATGCTAAATCGGTGCATGGCACGATTGTATCGAACCAATTTAAACGCTCTGAAGATTCGAAAAATTCTGAAAATCCGTATGTACGATAAATCAATTGCCAATCCAATAAATAAAGGAAAAATGGCTAAAAAGTCGATGATGCCGTAAAAACTGAATACATATTGCCAAGGATGTTTGGCAACATAAATACGCAACGAATACTCAATGAGGAAAAGAAAAACTAAAACGATTTCACCAGTATGCAACCAATAGTAGGTTTCGGCCGAATTGCTTGGCAAAGTTTCCAACGCAAAGATTATGAGCGATAGCACTATCAGCAATTGAATCACATAGTCAAACAAACGACCGTTGAACGTCGTATTGTCTTCAATAATTTTTCTGAGCTTTTTCTTCATTCGATGTGGCAATGTACAATTTTTTTAAAATTGACTCTGCTACTTTTTATCATCAACCGGAATAAAAGTTGGCGTGTTGTCAAATACCTTAGAACCTGAGTTCGGTTCAGATTTTGAAATTCAGAACGCTAGTGAGTAGTGAGTTTCGAGTAAAAATTACGAAGACAGGGCGGGCCCTTTCGAGTAATTTTAACGATGGAAATCGCTTTTCACTAGTGTAAAACGAGCTTTTGTCTTTTAACCTAATTGGCTTCGTTGAACTCAGTTGGTTTATATGAATAAACCTTCCTGATTTCGCCTAGCCACTGAGGTTCAATACAAATCTGAATTTTAAAAGATAAATCGAACTCAGGTTTAGAAATCTAGGTTGCACCTTGTGCGTTGGCAGATGTTCAAGACCCTGGTTATTGTTTATTCATAATCTGGTTGCTAAGGTGGGGGTTCGCTCCCACCTTTTTTTCATCTCAAAACCACTAAGGTTCCTTGATTCTGAAAGCGCTGCATGTTTTGGTGGTGTGGGGTGTCGTACGAAATTACCCAAACATATACACCAGCTTCCGCCAAATCAGATTGATAGCTTCCATCCCAACCTTGACTTATATCATGTGTTTCAAACACCTTTTGTCCCCAACGATTGTAAAGCTCTAATTTGAAATTGGGTGGATTATCGCAATTGGAAACGGCGTTCCATTGTTGGTTAATGCCCTTGCCTTGATATAAAAATGCATTGGGTGTCCATACTCTGCAATCGCAGTATTTAAGTCCAATTACCATGGTATCTCGCGCCGTTCCACATTCATTGCTTACTTGCACCCAAACAAAGGGCACGTTGGCGAGAAGATCCAAATACGTGGTTTGGCTTCCGTCCGACCAAGTAAGATCAGTCACGTTGGTTTTGGCATGAATGCGCAACACTTCTTGGTTGCACATCCCAATCGTATCCGGGAGCCTTATAAATGGCATTTCCACTTTCACAACTTCACACGTATCGCTGCTCAAACACCAGAGCAAGCTATTGGTGAGAATATACGTACCGCCTTCTTCCACCTTTAGTTTTCGACTGCTATCTCCAGTGTTCCAAGATTTTGAAGCTTTGGAAGCGAACGGACCTTCTAACAATGGGTTCGATTTTAGGTAGGTGGTTTCATCTCCGCACAATAAGATGTCTCCAGGAAGTAAGGGTTTAATACTCGGCATCATGTTTACACGGTAAAAAGCAGTATCGGAACCGCATTGATTTTGTACAATGATTGCTCCTTCTTCGCTCGTATGTACTACCTTACTTGCACCGCTGTGCACAGGAATCCAACGCACCATTCCAACATACGTATTTGTTGTAAACCACACCTCAGAACTATCTCCAAAGCACATTAACGAGTCAAAGTGTGAAACAATTCTCGGTGCTAGCCCAGTATTTACAACAAAGTCACCCGCAAACTTGCAATGCACACCTTGGGCGAAATAAGGATATTTTCCTGCCTTTCGTAAAATCCGAGGACTTTCCCGATTTCCATCCTTCCAAACAATCTTATGTCCTTTAATTTCAGGCACTACAAAGACTTCGGGCTCGCACATTTCTACCCTCCGATTCGGTAATATTGGAGCCACAGTGTCTATTCTTACACGCACGATATTATTTTGAACAATGAAATTGCATTGGTCAAAAACCGTCACTTCATAGGTCATATTTGTACTTCCGGTAAAACCCGGATTTGCGGTATTGGCAAAGGTCAAATCGGTTGTAGGAAACCACTTGTAGGTGAAATTATCGATGGGATTTGCCGACAAGACCGTGTATGCGCCTGCACAATGCACGAATTCATACTCCTGCTTAGGAGGAAAGTTAAAACACATGATGTGGGTATTTGTGTTCGCGCCGGTAGCTGCCGACATGCCCCAAGTAACCTTGGTTTCTCCGTTGAATATTTCGTTGATAAAATCGTATTTAAAATGAACTACTTTTTTGCAATCCAGCCAAACCTCAAGTATTTGCTCTTCCGCCTTCCAAGCAATGCTAACCTTATGATATTCACCATCTTCTAAGCTTCCCGAACCCGGAATAACCAATGGACCATACAAGGTGGAGTCCCCGCGGTGTGAAATAATTCCGTTCTTTAAAACAGCAATGTGATTGAACACTGGATCTTGTAATCCTAAATTCTCGTAGGTGTCGAATTCAATTCCTAGACTTGGTTTGGTCCCTTCATAGCCGTTGCCCGCACCGTCGGTTCCAATTTTATTCATATCCTTATCTTGTAGGCTAAAGACCATTCCATCCGCCCCTTCTTTTTTATCACCAAAATATAAGTAAAACGATAGATCAAACGATTTGGTCAAATCAAGCTTTTCTTCATTCCAAATGGCTCCACGATCGAAGGATTTTTTACCACTAGTAAGTTCATAACAACCTGCAGATATCATTTTAGCAGATCCGAACATTCGCAGATCTTGTGCTTGAAGCAGCGGAGTAAATAATAAAATGGATAGAATGAATGAAAGCAATTTAAAAAGAATGGACGAGTACTTCATAATTCAATTATTAGTCGTAAACAGACGTACCTCTTCCCCGAACGGAAATGCTCATTTTTTAAAGATTTAAAATAAAAACCTTGGAATTGGGTGTCGTACTATGATGACCCTTACATGGTTAAATGCGTTGCACCCGAAATGAAATGGACAAAAAAAAGCGCCGTGGGCGCTTTTTTTTAAGTCTCATTCCAAAGAATTGAATGATTTTAATTTTTCGAAAGATAATCGGCAACTCCTTCATGCGAGTTTTTTAATGCCGTTTTGCCTTCTTCCCAATTGGCCGGACAGACCTCGCCGTTGGTTTCAAGGTGGATTAAAGAATCCAACATACGCATGGCTTCACCAACGCTTCTTCCCAATCCAAAATCGTTTACCACTTGATGGCGAACTACACCGGTTTTATCGATTAAGAATAAACCTCGATACGCGATCATCGGGCCGGATGCCGCCATGTTTTCATGTTCATCATACACGTATTCTCCGCCCAAAATTCCAAAGTTCATGGATACGGTTTTAGTTGTGTCGGCAACAACCGGGTAAGTAACTCCCTGAATTCCACCATCATCCTTGGCCATGTGCAACCATGCCCAATGCGATTCTTCCGAATCAGTTGAACAGGCTACTATTTCGCAACCCTTGGCCTTAAAGTCTGAAAGTTTTGCCTGAAAAGCATGCAACTCTGTTGGGCAAACAGTCGTAAAATCTTTGGGATAAAAGAAGAAGATTACGTATTTCTCTCCTATATATTGATCTAAGGTAAAGTTCTCAACGACCTCAGTTCCATTAATAACTGCTTTTGCGTTAAACGACGGGGCTTTCTTTCCTACTAATACTGACATTAATTGTTGTTTTTTAATTAGGCAGCAAAATTACAAACAACCCAACATGCGCACAACGAATTACGCTGTGTTTTCAATCACTAATATTGATGTTGATATATGTGAATCTTATAACCCGAGTTTGAATGATGTTTTGAATTTAGAACGCCTGTGGACAGTGAGTTTCGAGTAAAAATTTCAAAGACAGGGCGGGCCCTTTCAAGTAATTTTTACGATGAAAATCGCTTTTCACAAGTGAAATGCGAGCTTTTGTATAAACCTGAATTTTAAAAGATTAATCGAACTCGGGTTATGAGGTCTTTTCTTCTATTCCATTCGAACAAAACGGCCGTGCCATTGATGATCTTTTGCAGTGAACAACAACGAATAAGATCCTGCAGTAAGAGCTGAAATGTTTATGGTTAATTCATCGGAACATTCTTTTTTCAAAACGAGTTGTCCGAGTGCATCGTACACTTCAACGCTTCCTTCTTGGCTGATGTTTTGCGGCAACTGAAGGGTTAAGACCGTACTCGAAGGATTTGGAAATAAAACCATCTCTGGCCTTTCAATAAGTCGTACTGAGCTAGAGCTAACGTGATAATAGACGCCTAATTTAGGCCAACGAGTAGAATCCGTAAACTCCGATGAGGCAAATACAAGGGCCCGATATTTTTCTTCGGTTTCCAAAGAAACTACGTATCCGAAGCTGTTGCTTGGCTTGGCCAGCATTTCCTTGGTCAATACGGTTACGTTCATATCGGTATAATCTTCATTTTTGTAAATGCTCGTTCCTCGACTTACTTCATTTCCATAATCATAGGTGGGTTGGTCATTCCACGTAACTTCGTCTTCTTTCCAGATAGATGTAATTCGACCGATCCTGCATTTGTTCCCACTTTCATATTGGTGCTCGCCTTTAAAGCTTGCCGTGGTTGGATTGTTGTAAATTGATAAATAAACCGAATCGACAATGGCATTGGATGGAAGTTTTGTGAGATCAAAATAGAGCAACGATCTGCTGAGATCCGGTTCACCCGAATTAGTCCATGCATGCACTAAGATGCGTTCATCGTCTCCGTAGTTTAAGTCGTTATACCCCAAATTGTCCGACCACCAAACCATGGCATCATAACCGGAAGTTGAATCTATTTGGATGGTTAGCATCGAGGATTGGATACTCTGAGCTCGTACGTTACTTTGAAAGAAAACCACCATAAATGTGATTATCAATACTTTGCGAAGATTTAGTTGTCTAAAATTTGGTTTCATATTTGAATTACCTAGTCCAAAAATAAACCATTATGAAATAAACGCAAATGGCGAATTTAAAAAGATGCTACGGCATCCGCACATGCTATACCATCCAAAGCAGCCGACATAATACCACCTGCATAGCCAGCACCTTCACCACAAGGATAAAAACCCCTCACATCTGGGTGCTGCATTGTACTTCGATCTCGAGGTATTCGCACAGGCGAAGAGGTTCGAGATTCAACCCCCAAGAGCACAGCTTCCGGTCCAGAATATCCTTTCATTCGTTTTCCAAAGTATTGTAAGGCCAATCGCATTCGATGTGTGATAAATTCAGGCAATACTTCACCCAATTCTACGCTGTGTGTTCCTAAAAGGTAGGATGTCTCCGGCAAATGGTTCGATTTACGAGTTCTGATAAAATCTTCTACGCGTTGTGCCGGGGCCTTAAAATTACTTCCACCACGCACAAAGGCTTGTCGTTCAACCGCAGCTTGAAATTCCATGGCGGCCAACGGATTATTTGCCCCAAATTTTCCCCAGTCTTCGGGCAAAACCTGAACCACCAAACCGCTGTTGGCAAAGGCTCCGTTGCGCTTGCTGGGCGACCAACCGTTCACAACCATTTCCTCCGGTCCGGTCATCGACGGTGCGATGATTCCTCCTGGACACATGCAAAATGAAAATACACCCCTTCCGGCTTCTTGCTTAACAATGTTGTAAGATGCCGGCGGCAAAAATTCTCCTCGAACCGGACATCGATATTGAATCTGATCAATTAAACTTTGAGGATGTTCAATGCGAACCCCAAGCGCAAAGGGCTTCGCTTCAATGTGTATTCCTTGATGGTGCAAGAGTTCAAAAACATCACGTGCAGAATGTCCTGTGGCCAAGATGCAGTGCTTTGTGGCAAAGCTTCCTTTATTGGTTTCGACCGCCACCAAGCGCTTGGCTTCCATCTTTAAACCGGTAAACTTTGTTTCAAAATGAAGTTCACCACCGGCGTCTAGAATGGTTTGTCGGATGCGTTCAACAATGGCCGGAAGCTTATTCGTGCCAATGTGAGGATGTGCCTCATAGCGAATTTTTTCTTGCGCTCCGTGTTGAACAAAGGTTTCAAGTACGGCTTGGATGTCTCCTCGCTTCTTGCTGCGGGTATAGAGCTTTCCATCCGAAAAAGTACCGGCCCCTCCCTCTCCAAAACAATAGTTGCTGTCGGGATTGATTTCGCGCTCTTTGAAAATTGCTGCTAAATCTCGCCGCCGTTCCTTTACCGCCTTACCGCGCTCAATTATTATGGGTTTAATTCCGTTTTCCAACAATCGCAATGCCGCAAACATTCCTCCCGGGCCAAAACCAATGATTACCGCCGACTTACCATTCAAAACTTGCCCAGCTTCTATTTTGTGATGTGGACTTAAAGCTAAATTCTTGGGCACAAGTTCGATTCGAAAGATGTAAATAGCTGGTTTTTTGCGGGCATCCAAACTCTTTTTTAAAATTTGATAATGATGATTGGTCAAGTTTTTCAAACCGCTTTCTTGAACGATCTTTTGCTCAAGATGTGCCAAATCCAAATGAAACTCAGCCTCTAATCGTATTTCTATAACTTGCAATTCCAACTACTTTTCCATTATGTTTCCACAAAAAACGACTTAAATCCTCAAAGTAAATCATGCTTCAACGCACAAAGCTTTCCTTGTAAAGCGCTATTAATACTCATTTTTCGGAGTACGGGCATTCAAAGAAATAAATCTTGGAGGTAAATACCCCAATCGGCAGGTGTCTCAAATAGTGCGTTTACCATTGGCTTCCGTTGAATATTAACTCCTAAAGTAGCACCTTTGTGGCAACAAAGTCGAGTATATAGTGAAAAGTACGCAAGAATTAAAAAACATTGTAAGTCAGATTCGAAGAGACATCGTTCGCATGGTTCACGCCGTTCAATCTGGTCACCCTGGCGGATCGTTGGGTTGCGCCGAATATTTTACGGTTCTCTATAACAACATCATGACGTATTCGAACAAACCTTTTAATATGGAAGGTATTAATGAAGATGTATTCATACTGAGCAACGGCCATATTTCGCCCGTATTTTATTCCAGCTTAGCGCATGCAGGTTATTTTGAAAAGTCTGAATTGGCTACTTTTCGGAAAATCGATTCTCGTTTGCAAGGACATCCTGCCACCGAAGAGGGACTTCCAGGAATTCGAATTGCCTCGGGTTCTTTGGGCCAAGGTTTATCGGTTGCTGTTGGAATTGCTCAATCCAAAAAACTCAACAACGACAGCCAATCTGTTTTTGTATTGATGGGCGATGGAGAATTGCAAGAAGGCCAGAACTGGGAGGCCATTATGTATGCGGCTCACAATAAGGTAGATAACTTGATTGCAACGGTAGATTTTAATAAGCAACAAATCGACGGTTCAACCATCGACATCATGGGCTTTACCGATTTGCGAAATAAGTTTGAAGCCTTTGGATGGAGGGTTATGGAAATGCAAGGAAATGATGTTGATGCTGTAAATACCGGCTTGCTCAATGCCGTTGATGCCAGTACAAAAGGGCAGCCCATTGTTGTATTGATGCACACGGAAATGGGAAATGGCGTGGACTTTATGATGGGATCGCATGAGTGGCATGGCATTGCTCCAAACGACGAGCAATTGGCTTCGGCTTTGAAGCAGAACCCAGAAACCCTGGGCGATTATTAACCAAAAAACAGAATTACATACGAATTGAAGCGATATAAAGGTTATATGCATGTTATGAAACAATGCTTACTCATTGTTTTTTGCTGTGCCTTTTCGTTGGTTCAAGCTCAGAACTCGAAAACTGCTGCTCAAAAAACACGAATTCTATTCTTGTTGGATGCCTCCGGAAGCATGTACAGCAGAATGGGAACCGATACACGGATTAATGTGGCCAAAAAACTGTTGAGCAGAATGGTGGATAGCTTGGCCGAGATTGAAGATGTGGAAGTTGCCTTGCGCGTGTACGGCCATCAGTATGATAAGCGAATGCAGAATTGTGAAGACACCAAGCTGGAAGTGGGCTTTGGCGTTAAAAATCACGAGGAAATTAAAGACGAGATTCAACAAATAGTTCCAAAAGGGACTACGTTAATAGCGTATTCTTTACAACAATCTGCCTACGATTTCCCAACCGATAAAAATTCTCGGAACATAATCATCTTAATTACCGATGGCATTGAAGAATGTCAGGGTGACCCTTGTGCAGTATCGCAAGTACTTCAACGACAAGGTGTGATACTTAAACCTTTCATCATTGGATTGGGTTCTGAGGAAGAATTTCAAGAACAGTTTGCCTGCGTTGGAAAATTCTTCGAAGCCAATTCGGAAGAGAGTTTCGAAAAGGTGTTGGAAGTTGTGATTTCGCAAGCATTAAACAATACAACCTGCCAGGTAAACTTGTTGGATAAGTTTGGCAAGCCAACTGAAACTGACATTAACATCTCGTTTTACGACGCCACCACTAAGATATTTTTAAGCAACGTAATTCATACAATCAACAGGGCTGGATTGCCCGATACGATTTATTTAAATCCAGCGCAGAACTACGACATCATTGTTCACACCATTCCACCACTTAAAAAAGAAAACGTGGAAATTGTGGCCGGCAAGCACACTACCATAACCTTTGATGCACCGCAAGGAAGCCTTGGTTTGGTTATTGATGGATACACCACCTACGGCACGCTCAGCGCCTTGATAACACCGCATGGGGAGGATAAGTTTATTCATGTCCAAACTTTTAATACCACCGAACCTTATTTAATTGGGACCTACGACATTGAGATTCTAACTCTTCCCCGGATTAGACAGGAGAACATCCAAATCACACAATCCAAGAAAACAACGATTCAAATACGGCAACCCGGCAAACTCAACCTCATAACTCGAACAGATTACGTGGGCGACATTTTTCAAGTTAAGGGGGGCGATCTGGTTTGGGTTTGCAACGTAGAGGTTAGCAGTTCAAACAACATTATTGTTATGCAACCCGGTGATTACATGTACATTACCCGATTAAAACGAGAACAAAACACGATTAAATCGCGCGAAATAAAGTTTGCCATTACCTCCGGAAAGATTACGAACATCAACTTATAACTTAATAATTATACTCATAGACATGGGAAAAACGGCACAGTTCGACGTAAAAGAACAAAAAGATACTCGATCCGGTTTCGGCGCAGGCTTGCTCGAGCTTGGCAGAACCAACCCAAATGTTGTTGCACTTTGTGCAGATTTAACGGGTTCGCTAAAAATGGATGCCTTTAAAAAAGAATTTCCAAACCGATTTTTCCAAACGGGCATTGCCGAGGCCAACATGATTGGCATGGCAGCCGGTTTGGCTACGGGGGGTAAAATTCCTTTTACCGGAACCTTTGCAAACTTTTCTACGGGAAGAGTCTACGATCAAATCCGCCAATCGGTTGCGTACTCCGAAAAGAACGTAAAGATTTGTGCATCACATGCTGGCTTAACCTTGGGCGAAGATGGCGCAACGCACCAAATTTTAGAAGACTTGGGCATGATGAGAATGTTGCCGAACATGGTGGTTATTAACCCATGTGATTACAACCAAACGAAGGCAGCTACCATTGCCATTGCATCGTACGTTGGGCCAACCTATTTGCGCTTCGGACGACCAAAATGGCCCGTATTTACCGATCCAAACCAAAAGTTTGAAATTGGTAAGGCATGGCACATACAGTCGGGAACCGATGTTACCATTTTCAGCACCGGGCACATGGTATGGAAATCGATAGAGGCAGCGGAAGTATTGCAGAATCAAGGACTTTCCGTAGAGCTGATTAACATACACACAATCAAGCCGTTAGACAACGAAGCCATACTCACATCCATCGCAAAAACAGGTTGTGCCGTAACCGCCGAAGAACACCAAATGAACGGTGGTTTGGGCGATAGCATTTGCCAGTTGTTGGCGCGCAACAATCCTTCTCCGGTTGAAATGGTTGCGGTAAATGATCAATTTGGCGAAAGTGGAAAGCCTACCGAATTGCTTGAAAAATATGGCCTGAGTACGGATCGAATTATCGAATCTGCTTTAAAAGCCATCCAACGAAAAAAATAATATGGACGCACGAAAAACGCACATTGAAGAAGCTTGGGAAAACCGAGAACTTCTAAAATCTCAAGATACCAAAGCGCTCATTCGATCTGTAATAGCCGATTTAGACTCGGGCAAACTTCGTGTTGCCGAGCACACCATGGAAGGATGGGAAGTGAACGACTGGGTAAAAAAGGCCGTAATTCTATACTTCCCCATCCAAGAAATGAAAGTTTCTGAGGCAGGTCCCATGGAGTTTTACGACAAGATGGAATTGAAGAAAAACTACAAAGAACTTGGCATTCGCGTAGTTCCGCATGCCGTTGCTCGATACGGTTCGTACATTGCTCCAGGGGTGGTTTTAATGCCGAGCTACGTAAACATTGGTGCCTTCGTAGATTCTGGTTCGATGATAGATACTTGGGCAACCGTTGGCAGCTGTGCGCAAATTGGTAAAAACGTTCATTTAAGCGGGGGTGTTGGTATTGGTGGGGTTTTAGAGCCTGTTCAAGCCGCGCCTGTTATCATTGAAGACAATTGTTTTATTGGCTCAAGATCCATTATTGTGGAAGGCGTGCATATTAAGTCGGAAGCCGTTATTGGCGCGGGTGTTACGTTAACAATGTCTACTAAGATCATTGACGTTACCGGCAACGATCCAAAAGAATATAGAGGTGTGGTACCCGA
>JBLHHI010000059.1:0-20798 GCA_047614125.1 Bacteroidia bacterium
ATCAGTCGGTTTATATACATAAACCTTCCTGTTTTCCCCTTACTACTTGGGTTCTATACAAATCTGAATTTGAAAAGATTAATCGAACTCAGGTTACTTAATCAATTCATCGAATGATTATGTTTTTGATACGGTTCAAAGCGAAGTAGTTTTCAAAAACGACATTCGAGTTCCGGTGTCTGTACGAAGGAAAAAATTGTTGCTGAGCAACTACCTGCGTGGAGTAAACGTTTAAATTGCGCTTCTCTTTCTGGCATTATACTGGTGTTCTGCTAAAGAACCCTTCAGAATAACAAGCCATTACAATTTACGCCAACCTTAAATTCATCCAACTTTACAAACGATGCTGAAAGCCGTGTAATGATGCTGCTTTGAATAAAGTCTCGAGCATCCAAAAAATATAAATCCTGTGTAAGCGGGTCAAAACTCAACCCGTACAAATTGCCTTGGTCTACTACTTCGCACCTCGTTTCTTGAATGAGTTGATTATTTGCCTGAAGTTTATACAGCTGCGAATTCATAAAAAAGACTTCTCCCGCTACCGGCGTCTGAGATAAAAACTTGGGATGTTCGTTCTTCTTAAAGGTATGCGACCATGAAAGTTGGTGAGCTTTGGGATCGATCTTATACAAAGCTGCGGGTTCGTTGCTTCCAACAGCACCTTCACAAAGCACCACAACTTCTGCAAGTTCCGTAAAAAGAATCGCCGAAGCATTATTCGATACCTTGATGCTGTCGACGACCGCATCAATTTCCGGGTCGATTAGATATACATACGGTTTGGTTCGGTTGCAAACGTAGATCAAGCCACCCGCCAGAATCATCCGGTCGGTCCAACCCGAACACGGTATTTGTCCCAGTTTTTTCTTCGTATCTGCATTCACAACCGTGATCTTATCAGAGTATAAGTCGCTCACATACACCTTATTAAGGCCGTTCATATATAAAGCATACCTCGGTGAAACCAAGTCTTCAATTGTTCCGGTAACCGTATAGTTTGTTGTATCGATCGACATAATTCTACCCGAATTATTTAACACCAACCAATGCTCTCCATTAACCTTTGTAATCGATTGAAACACATCACCCAGGGGAATGTTGTTTGCATTCTTAAATACATCAGAGGTATAGATCTTTTCGTTGGGCTGGTACAAACCAAGACTGGCATTTCCACGCTGAAAATTCCCCTCATTAACCACCAAGACTTTGCGACCTACCGGTATCTTTTTATCAATGGGTTTTGGATCGTCGGTACACGAACTCCAAAAACCAAGAAGACACAATAAACCCAGGTAACTTAAGGAAGTACGCATAATTGAAGTACAAATTGGTTTGGTCCTTTAACATGCTCAGCATCTTGGCTTTGGCCAACAAAAAGATACAAACCGGGTGATAAATTGTGTTCAAAGGCATTATTCTGAAGCGTTAAAGATGTAATAAAGCTTCCATCCATGCTGTAAACTTGAATTGAATGAAGCGGTTGCTGCGAAGCTGGTGTATGCAGAGTTTGCCCTTGTTTTACTGGGTTTGGATACAGTTTGATAGAAGATTTTTGGAGATCCTCCGCAACGAAAAGAGGTTGGGTTAACACACCAACGGCATCCAAATCAAATCCACCGGATGCAAAGGGCGTTGGCCATGGGTCGTTTACTTTTCGACCAAAGGCATCGCGTTGCGCAAACGAATCGTTTACGCTTCCAACCACATCTACAAGACGAACAAAATGGATGGCGTTGATATCCAGTTGCATAGAGTCGCGAAGTTCTTCTAAATCGAAGGGTGTCCCGTAACCTCCTTGATGTTTTCCAGCCAAGTTGTGATACTGTTCGGGCTTCATTGCGGCGTTGTTCGAAAATTGTGTGTTAGTATCGGCTAAACTCTCGGCTCGAAATCGGACAAAGTTTATACCGTCGGTACTGACTTCCACAAAGGCCAATTCCAGGAAATATCCTTCAAACCACGGAAAGCCATTTTCGAAAACGGCAAAATCCGGACCTTTTATGTTTTGAATGGGTTCATCAAAAAATAAGGTGGCTTCTCCCCCATCGCCCAAGCTCAACGTGTATGTATCCCAAACGCCCAAGGCATCTTTCTTGGAACCAGTATTTGCCCTTCCCAGCGATGTGTCGTTGATCTGAACATAACTTCGCCGTATTTGAATACTATCGGCCCAACGGCCAATCGATGAATTGCTAAAGTGAACCGCTTTTGAGCCATCCTCTCCACCTGCAGGATCGAATTGCGCCTGCGCAAGAAGCGGACAAATCAGCCAAGCTATGAAAAGAATTCGCATCAAGGTTTTACTATTTTTGAATGCATGAACTTGCCATTGCTCTCTACGTGTAAGATGTAAAATCCTGATTTGCAATTACTTATATCAATAACATGATCGCTATTCTGCTTCATTTCTTGTACAATGCTACCTTTCAAATCCGTCATCCAAACTTGGTTGATTTTGAGTTCTGTGTCAATGTTAACAATGGATGTTGCGGGATTTGGATAAAGCATCAATCGACGCTCGTTTGGAGATCCAAATGTAAAAAGCCCAAAATCATCAATGCAAAAATACGCTGGCGTATTTAATCCAAATTGACCGGTATCCGAGCCTTCAACCCAAAAGTGCAATTGAGCAACGTTGCGTTGTTGAGTAAACAAAGGACTTAATTCTACATATTGCCAATCGTTAATGAGGTAATCTTTGGAGTTGTCTGCAAATCGATAATCTGCAAGAAAAAATTCAATGGTATCCAATGCGATTCCATCCTGATCGATTCCACCAATTTTCAATACCAAGAAATCCGGATCATTTCCAGAATCACCACCAAACTTTTTGGCAAAGGCATTTCCGTTTTTCATCGTCTCATAGGCATACTTTGTATTGGCAACCTCAACGGAGACCTCTTGTACAGCGGTGCATGTAAAGCAAATGAAATCGGGCTGTTCCGGACAAATAACATTTGCTTCTCCATAGCCGGTCAAATACGTTTGAGTATTATTAGCTCCCCTCCCAACCACACTCGAATATTGGTTGGACATGGATCCGTCTGATGTATCCGTCATGGTCGAGATGGACCATCCACTCCAAACATCCCACTTGGAATTGTACGTATTTACAAAGTGATAATCGGAAATATTAAATCCTTCTTCATTTTTTGAGCCGTTCAAATAGGTGTCTTTTTGCAACTTCAACTCTTCAAAATCCGAATTAAATTGTGGCAAAGATGTGAACTCCATCTTCGTCGCATTAAACCCATCCAAACAAAAATAGGCCGGAGTGTTGAGCCCATATTGTCCAGTATCTGAACCGGAAAATGCAAATAAAATCGTATCAACATCACCTAAAACGTCTAAATTCCAATAGGTCCAGTTTTTAAGTATGTAGTCTTCTCCGCTTTTATCCGACTGAAAATCAGCCAAATACATCGAAGTTTTGGTGGTATCCTTGCCAGAAATTCCAAAGGCATGAAGGAGAAGAAAGTCGGGATCGGTACCGACTGTACCGCCAAATTTCTTGGCAAAGCCGTCGCCATCGCGCATAGACAAATAGGCAAAGGTTGCGTTGTTTACGTAGCATCCAGATATTTGCTGTCGGTTGGTCATTACCACCTTTCCTCCCCCAGAACTCACCACATAGCCAGAGGTACGGCTGTAACCCGTACCTGTTATGGAACTGTATTGATTGGCAAAACCCGCCGTTGAAGTATCGCGCATGGCTGAAAGTGAAAACCCGTTCCACGATTGCCAGTCGTGATTGTACTCATTTACAAAAAAGGCTTCGCCGGCTAAAAATCCACCGGCACTGTCCGATCCGTTCCAAAAGGTATCTTGCTTTTCAAGTTTTTGATCGAAGGCCGCCATCCACTTCACTTGGGCAAAAAGTGGGTTTAAACTGGTTAAAAAGATTAGTAAAATAAGTGCTTTATTCATTCTGATGATTTTTTATGGATTGAGTATTGTAATAATAGTGAGAAGTTACGGGGCGGCATGGGTTGATACGGCAAAATCGTGTAAAAATGATTGGCCAAATTCTGGAGTTCAGCATTCACCAACCATCTGTTCCTTCTATAGCTCGCTTCCAGGTGGTGAAGCGCAATGGAAGGAAGGTCGTTTTCGGATGTAGATGAAGCCCTTCTCTTGCCATAGTAACTGAATGAATACGACAGCTCAAACTTTTTAAAAGAGCGCCTTATACCTGCTGCTGCAATGAACTTAGGTAGGTAGATCTGCTGACTGCCTGTAAACACCGAACTATTTTGCTTTATTGATGAATGCAGATAGGTTGCATCCAGTTGAACAACCAGCTTTTTGAGCCGAAAACTGGTGTGCGATTCAACCCCCCGATTCCATTGAGTTTCATCGAGAACTTGGCTGGCTTCGAAATATCCTTTTGAACCAGGCACCCAGCGTATTTGATTGGTAATGAAGTTATTAAACACTTCAACTCCTTGTTCAAATCCATCTTTAGAAAAGCTGTAACTCACTTCCGTTTGGTTCCCAAATTCCGCTTCCAAATTCGGATTTCCTCCGGGTCGCCAAAACAAGTTGTTAAAGGTTGGAAGTCGATAGTTTTGGGCAAAACTTATTCGAACCATCTGATTCTTACATAGATCATACTGACAGGATGCCGTGTTCAAAAGAGGATTGCTTTCGAATCCAGAATACTGTATTGCCTTTATTGCGTATTGCATCGATCCTTTTTTCCATCGATAACTGGCGTGCAGCGATTCGGAAACTTCCAGCCTGTTTTGTGTATAAAATGAATCTGAATTTGCGTAAAAATGTTTGCCCTCTAGGTTGGAGCCAACATTGAGCTTTTTGCCAAAAGATCTTCCAACGCTTAGCAAGATCATGTTAGTGGAAGATCCATACGTTGTATGCAGCTTTGATTTGTAATCATCGTACTGCAAATATTCGTGCAAGCTCGCTGCCTTTATTCTTATGTGCAACTTGTTTAAGGTAAAGAGACCATCTGCTTGAATTCGTACGGATTGATCGTCTTGATATTTCTGCGAACTTCCTTCTAAAAGGGTTGCCGGAATTTCTCGCGATGTGTTTTGCAACCATATATTGAGGTGAATTGGCAGTTTCTGGAACGATTTAAAGGAGAGTTGTTGCATTAAACCCAGGTTCGAAAATTGGGCGTGTTTTAACCGTTCAAGTTGTTGCGTTGCATTGAAGTTTGAAGGTTGGTGGTGGTAATTGTTTTCGGATCGTTGGATGAAAACACTCGTCTTTGCCGGAATATTACCGATTTCGTAACGCTTTTTTGCGCCAAAGAAATAGCTTCCAAAAGAACCTGCTTTAATGGCAATCATTTGCGATGAGCTTCTATCTGAAGTAGTACTATTAATTGACAGACTCCCAGCCGTAGTTCCACCGCCCGCCTGTGATGAGTTAAGATTATTGGCCGTTACTTCATCAAAGAAAAAAGCGGGGATGAGCGCAAGATCGACGGTGGCATTCGAATTGTTTTGAAGGTTGATTCCATTCCAAAATACAGGACTCTGTTCGGGCGTACCTCCTCGAGCGGAAAGTGAAGCGAGTGATCCATACGCTCCCGATTTAATAAATATTCCAGTTTGTCTAGAAAGTACGTCGGCCATGCTGTGTCCAGCTTTCGTTGTAGGAATAGAATCCAACCGGATGCCGTTTCGCAATCCTCGAGCCTCAACAAGCGCTGTGGGCAACAGACTCGAAGAATCTACTTGCGCAACGGCAATTGTGCTGAGCAATAAGGCTCCAAACATGCAAAAAGTTCTAAACACGGTAGAAAAAACCAACTAATTACTGCGCAACTTTCACCCGAAGTTGATCAAGTACTGAAATTGGCAGGTCTTCTGACTCGTTCCAGTTGTTCGTCTTCCCATGCGCCGCAGCGCACAGTGACTAAAGAATGAACAACGAAAAAAGAACTTACAGCTGCGGGTACAGTCTAGGCGTCTCACCTAATTCCCATTTTCATCAACCAACGTAGTTGAACCAAATTCTTTTGCAAATAAAGACATTTTTTAATCTTTGCCGTGCATGGTGTACAACTCTGTTAACATTTAATCATCTCCCTTTAATTTGAATGAATACTTTTGCTACAACACTATAAATAACCCATATACCTATGAATGTTCGAGATCGTTTAAAAACAGAAACCGCAACGCAACACGCACATACAGAGTCGTTTAGCTATGGAAAAGAGATAATGTCGCGTACGTTAAATACCTCCCAATATCAAGAATTACTAATTGCCAATTATCTGTACATCAAGGCCTGGGAAGATCAATGGGCCTCATTGTCTTTTGATGTACCAGAAAGCATGAATTTGCAAGCAAGAAGAAAGTCCACTTGGTTGGTGAACGATTTGAAAGCTTTAGGTCTGGATGTGTCGAAACTCCCGGTGTTTACAATTGCCTCGGTTAGCAGCTACGCCGCTTTTCTTGGTAGAATGTATGTTATAGAAGGATCAACCATGGGCGGAGCAGTAATATCCAAACAATTGGCTTTGAACGAGCATCTTACCGGATATAACTTTCAATTCTACGGGGCCTATGGGCCAGAATTACTACCGATGTGGAGATCATTCTTAGCACATTTGGATGCAATCGCAACGGAGGATGATTCGGATGAAACCATTGCTGCGGCCAAAGAGAGCTTTAGTAGATTTAGTGAAGCCTTTGCTGCTGCAAAGAGCGCTGTGGCTTAAAACCTGAATTCGATTTATATTTTGAATTCAGAACGCTTGTGGACCATGAGTTTCGAGTAAAAATTTCGAAGACAGGGCGGGCCCTTTCGAGGAATTTTTAGGTTGAAAATCGCTTTACACAAGTGAAATGCGAGCTTTTGTATAAACCTGAATTTTAAAAGATTAATCGAATTCCGGTTTAAAAGTTTGGATGTTTATAATGGTCCTTCCCTTAGAAAATCCGTTCAACACAATCATTC
Organism: Bacteroidia bacterium; assembly: GCA_047614125.1. GTDB lineage: Bacteria > Bacteroidota > Bacteroidia > NS11-12g > UBA9320 > JBLHHI01. Next base: position 6,934 of record JBLHHI010000059.1, read on the forward strand.
TATCAATTCGGCTGTTATTTTTGCAGACAACTAGAAACGTTCACATCCAATGGCAACGACAAAAGATTTATCGCGCGGATTATTCATTCGACATCAAGGGCAGCTTTGCCGAGTAATAGAATACAAACACACCATGCCCGGAAAAGGCGGTGCTTTTTATCAGGTAAAGATGAAGAATGCGGTTACCGGAAAATCTTCCGATTACCGATTTAGATCTGGAGAAAACATCGATTCGGTTCGAGTGGATGAAAAGGAAATGCAATTTCTGTATCGAGAAGGAGACAACTTAGTGGTGATGGACATGGACAGCTACGAACAATTGAGATTAGCCGCTGATTTGGTGGGTGATTCGATGATTTTTGTGAAAGAAGAAATGATGTTAACCGTATATCTCGACAACGGAAACGCTATAATGGCCGATGCTCCAAACCATGTTGTTTTGGAGATAACCTATTCAGAACCAGGCATTAAAGGCGACACGGCCAACAATCCACTTAAGCCGGCCACCTTAGAAACTGGAGCCATCGTAAACGTTCCGCTCTTTGTTGAACAAGGCGAAAAAATTAAGGTTGATACTCGTACAGGTGAGTACGTGGAACGAGCAAAATAGCGCGGTTTTTTAGGCAAGTTGGAACATGCCTCGCTAGTTATTCACACTGGTTCGGAGTTAAAAAAAAAGCGCCCTTCTAAGGCTTGTTTTTTAATATTATTCATACGACCTTTGCGCCCCGCGGAATGGAGACCCGCGGGGATATAAAAAAATAAAAACATGTCAGTTAAATTAAGATTATTGAGAAAAGGGCGCAAAAAATCGCCTTTTTACTACATTGTGGCGGCGGATGCTCGTGCTCCAAGGGATGGTAGATTTATTGAAAGAATTGGTTCGTACAACCCTACAACCAATCCTGCAACCATCGACTTGGACATTGACAAAGGCGTTAATTGGTTACAAAATGGAGCTCAACCTTCAGAAACGGTTCGAGCCATTTTAAGTTACAAAGGTGTTTTGTACAAGAATCACTTGGTAAAAGGAGCCGCAAAAGGTGCCTTTCCAGCCGAGGAGATTGAAGCTAAATTCAATGCCTGGGTAAGTGAAAAAGGTGGAAGAATTCAAGAAAAACGAGACACTTTAGCCGAAACAAAATCGAAAGCAATGCAAGAGGCTTTAGCTCGTGAAACGAAAGTGAAAGAAGCACGAGAAAAAGCAATTTTAGCTAAAAACTCACCGCTTGCCGAAGAAGTAGCAGAGGCAGAAGCGAGAGTTGAAGCTGAAGTAGAGGTACAAGCAGAGGTTACGGCCGAAGTGGAAGCACCGGTTGCTGAGGTAGTTGAAGAAGCGGCACCTGCTGTAGAAGAAGCTGCACCAGTTGCTGAAGAAGCTGCACCAGTTGCTGAAGAAGCTGCACCTGTTGCTGAAGAAGCTGCACCTGCTGTAGAGCAGGCTGCGCCTGCTTTAGAAGAAGCTGCACCTGTAGTTGAAGCGAGCGCTGAAGAAGCTGCTCCAGAAACACCTGCTGAAGACGCGCCAAAGGCCGACGCATAGTACGATCTTCTCCGAATGATATTGTCAACCGGACCCATCGCCAAAATTGGTGATATCGTTAAAACCCATGGTTTTGACGGCAGGTTAAAGTTAATCATATCCACTTCGAGCGAATACAATCTTAAGGAACCGATTTTTATCTTTTTTGATAACAAACCGGTTCCTTTTTTTATTTCCAATTTTTCAAATTCTGATCCGGCCATAATTTCCATTGATGACATTACGGAGGTTGAACACGCTAAAGTGTTTGTTGGAAAAGAAGTCTTTCAATGCATTGATGAACAAGCCGATGAAGAAGAATTCAATCTCATTGGATTCATGGTAAATGACGAAGATGATGCGCTCATCGGAATCATTATGGATGTTCATGAACAAGCCCACCACCCCTTACTTATTGTGCAAACCACTGACCATAAAGAGGTTATGATTCCGCTGGTGGAAGAATTCATCATTTCCTTAGACCACAACAGCAAAACAATCCACATGGATCTTCCGGAAGGTTTGTTGGAATTGGAATAGAGCTCGACCAACTTCGGCTTTCAGCCTTCAGTTGACGAGAATTGAGAATTGATGATGGAGAATGGAAAATGGACATGAACCAAAGACGTCATCTAGAGGTCGGAAAGTACGATGTCTAAAGTAGAAACAGATGGTGAAAGCCTTAGACCGAAGGATCTCATTGACGTTCTGATGTTGTTCATGAGATCCTTCGCCGCGCCCGCCGCAGGAGAGGTTTTAGACCCTGATCTTTTCACCACCCATTAAACAACTTGACTGCATAAAACCCCTGGAAGACGATCGTGGGTGATGACAGGCACTCTTCTTTCAACTTCAGCTTCAACTTAAACTTCAACTTAATTACCTTCGCCCCTATGTCCGCCGTTCTCTACTACGCCCTTATTCTACCACTGTCTTTTCTGCCAATGTGGGTTTTGCACAGAATTTCGGACTTTCTCTGTTTTTTATTATACCGCATAGTTGGATATCGAAAAAAGGTGGTGGAAACGAACATAAACAACTCATTTCCAGATAAATCGAAAGAAGAGCGTATCACCATCATGCGCAATTTTTACCGGCATTTCTGTGATTTGGTGGTGGAAAGCGTCAAGCTTTTTTCCATTTCCGAGTCACAAATACGTAGGCGATTTACCTTTACCAATGCCGAACTGCTTGAACGCTACTATGCTCAAAACAAAGACATTGTACTAGTTGGCGGCCATTTTAACAATTGGGAGATTCTGGCCGTTGGCATCGACCAACAAATGAAACACAAAGCCGTTGGCATCTATATGCCGTTAAGCAGCCCTTTCTTTGATCAAAAATTGCGCGAAACACGAAGCAAGTTTGGCTTGCACATGATACCTACCAAAGTAGTGGCCGATTTTTTTGCACAAACCCATGACCAAGCCCAAGTTGTGATCTTCGGTGCCGACCAGTCTCCTACCAATACCAAGAAAGTGTTGTGGACGACCTTCCTGCACCAAGAAACCGCAGTGGCCTTGGGTGCTGAGCGATATGCCAAGCTATATGATCTCCCGGTATTTTTTGGAACGATCCACAAGATAAAAAGAGGCTATTACAGCTTTGACATACAATTAGTTACGGATCAACCTAAAAGTACTAACGATGGGTTTATTACCGAGGCGCACGTTGCTTTATTGGAAAAAGACATTATTAACGAACCTCAATACTGGTTGTGGACACATCGAAGATGGAAGCGGAAACGGTAAATCGTGGGTAGAGGCGCGATGCATCGCGCCTCTACCTACCCATCGCGCCTCTACCTACCCATCGCGCCTCTACCTACCCATCGCGCCTCTACCCAACCCAATTCTTTCGATTATTCAAAATGTATTTGGTTACTGCTTGATAATGCACTTCACTTTTGATAATGCTTTCATGGTAGCCAATAGTCCAATTAAACTTTGAATGACCCATGATCCGAGCCTTTGTGGTAATTGCTGATTTAAAGCCGCGTATGAGGGAGGCTAAATTATTTGATTGAGGGCCAAAGTTATTCTTGTATTCAGGCCTGTTTTCATAAGCAGCAATCTTGACGTTACCGAAGGTGATTAGGCCATGAAAGTGATCGGGCATCACAACATATGCACCTAAATGTAAATTCATTTGTGGTCGAAGATTTACTGACCTAAGCCACTCACTTTCAACAATTTCACCTAATTTGGAAGGAAGTAATTTCCCATCTACCACTTCGCCAAAATACTGTTTTCGATAACGAATACTAATGGTTATGAAGTAACTGCCTAAATTGGCGTAATCCCAATTTTTAAGTCGAATGCTTTGACGCAACGTTTTGCGTGAAGATTTAAATTTCATGATTATTGCTTTGTTTGGTAAAGCAAAAATCAAAAATAATTTGGAAAAATGCAAATGATTGATGCGCGATGCGTTTGCGGCGCGTTTGCGATGCGATGCATCGCGCCATCTACATAGAAGGTTAAATCAAAATTGCCAATGGCGCGATGCATCGCGCCGCTTCTAGAACTTATAACTCGCGCTCAAACTTGGCAAGAACGGCAACTGATTTACCCGTTTGTACGCCACCCGATCAAAATAAAAGATGTTTTCGCGATTGTAAACATTGGTGGCACTGAAAATGATTTCCATTAATTTTTTTGGCTTTTTATTCACCTCTTCAAAAACAATGGTACGCTTTACACTGGCATCCAGTCGATGGTAGTATGGCAATCGACCACGGTTAAGATCATCGTACACCACAGTGAAATCTCCATTTGATGTTCGATAGTCTTCTGAAATGCCGTTGTTGAATGATTGATTTTCGTAAAAGCCTTGCGTTAAGGTAAATGGAAATCCACTTCCAAAATTCCAACGAAGATTCGCTTCAAATCGCTTTTCCTTTCCAAATTCGTACGAGCTCACCACATTTACGTTATGTCTTCGATCAAAGTGTGGCTGATAGGTTCGTACCCCATTAAACCGGGAAACATTGTTGTAAGAATACACCACCCACAAATACAAACGTTCGCTCTGATGTTTATAGGTTACATCATATCCCCACGACAAACCTGTTTCAACAATAAAGTCCTTTCGCAACGATTCTGGCTTATCCGCATATGTCAAATTGTCGTCGTAGATCTTATCTCGGTTAATGTTACTGATTTGGGTAAAGTCTTTTGCGTACGTTTCAATGTTAATGTCTGAAGTACTGTTTATATCAAACTCAAAGCCTCCCACAATGTGTCGGGAGGTTTGCATCCGGTGCGTAACTTCTTGTTCACCTACGTACTTGGGCAAGTCGTCTGGCCCCGACAAAAAGCCGTAAAAAAGGTTAACAACATCTCGATCTGATGTAGCACTGAGTAAGTTTTGAGAATAAAGTCCACCCGCTGCTTTAAAACGCAATCGATTGCTAATAAGATATTTAAATCGTATTCTTGGCTCAACACTGGTATTCCCTAATGATGCATATCGTTGAATTCGAAGACCTGGTTCAAAAATAAATCGCTTTTCTTTTACTAAGTTGTAATTGATATAACCGGCTATTTCGGTGGTGTTCTCATCCTGATCAATCTGCCGGTTCAGTGAATTAAATATTTGAAACTGGGTTTTAAAACCGTTGAGTTCTATACCGTATTTAAGTTGCGATGATTTCAGATAGTAACTAAAGTTTAAACCCAAATTAAAGCCATCAATTCCACTGGATCGAGGTTTTTGAGCAACCTCGGTTTGTTGGATTTCGTATTTTGAATAGGCGAAAAATCCATCGATTAAACTTTTCGTTCCCTGCGGAACCAGCAAAAACTTTCCTCCAAACCCACTTGAATTCCAACCATACTGGGTAGTTTCTGCAAAATCAACTTTATCGCGGTAATCGAAGTAAAACATTTTAAGGTAGCTACCAGAGGCAGAGTTGAGCGACATTTTTGTATACAAATCGCTGAAAGAATACGGCAAATTATCGGCGCCAATGTTGTTGTAAAAAATTGGGCTCGACTTGTCTAAATAACTGTTCTTATAGCTAACAATAAAGGAAGAATTGCTTGGTCCTGCTTCAGACTTCTTAAACGGACCTTCAATTAACACCTTAGAAGTGAAGGGGTTAACATTCAATTTCCCGGAAAGTTCGGATCTATTTCCATCGCGTGTGGCAACGTCAACAATGGCTGAAATTCTTCCACCATAGGTTGCGCCAAAACCCGCCGAGTACACATCCACCGACTTTATAATATCCGAATCAAAAACAGAAAACAAACCAATGGAGTGAAACGGATTGTAAATGGTCATACCATCCAACAATACCTTATTCATTATTGGCGAGCCTCCTCTAATATACAACTGTCCACCCTGATCTCCACTAAAAACAACCCCAGGTAATACTTGGAGGTATTGAACGAGATCGGGTTCCCCACCAACGGTTGGAATTTTGGTGAGCTGCTTAGGTGTAATGCTTATTTGAGAAATGGAAGTGGTACTCGTTTTCTTTACTCGATCTGCATTAACACGCGCTACATTGAGTTGATTGCTTATGGGTGTTACGTAAATATTTTGTGTAACAATTTGATTATCAGCTACAACTACATCGTAATACGTGGTATCAGAACCAAGATTAATGGAATATACCTTGTACGCTCCTGCTTCTAATTTAGAAAGGGAATAAAATCCGCGTTCATCAGTAAGTGCGCCATATTCAGTGCCAAATAGTAAAACGTTGGTATAATCAACCGCGCTGCCGGTTTCACTGTTGTAAACAAATCCGCGAATTTCTGAATTCTGAGCATGCAAATTCGATGCAAATACAAAGAGTAAACTAAGGGCACAAAGTGTAAATTTCTGCATGTTATTAGGTGGGCGCAATGATATAATTTTTGAGCCGTATATATTCTCTTTAAGCAACGAAATTAGTTTTATTGCCGTCATTTGTTTGAAACATCTTACAACGGATGTAAATCATTTGACCAACGGCAATTCACATCGATGAATATATATCTTTGTTGTTTAGACATGAATTCGAGAAACCTTAAATACTCAGTTAGAATTAGTCTGCCAATTTTAACGATTGCGCTGTTTTTCGCTGCCTGTCAAAAAGACCCATTACTTACTGATGGCCAATCCGTTCATTCTTGTGGAACTCCATACAATCTAGCTCTTCCCAACTATTTCCCTCCCATGCCTGTGCCAGCCAGTAATCCTTTTACGGTTGAAGGCATTGAATTGGGTAGACAGTTGTTTTACGAGCCGATGCTTTCGGGCAACAACACCCAAGCTTGTGCCGATTGTCACAAGCAAGAATTTGCTTTTTCGGATAACACCGCCTTTAGTAAGGGTATTGATGGATTTGAAGGGTTTCGAAATTCGATGCCAATCGCCAACTTAGGATATTCCACCAAGTTTTTTTGGGATGGAAAGGCCAATTCGCTCGAAGAAGTAATGCTCTTTCCAATTCAATCGGAGGTTGAAATGCATGAAAATATTTATGAAGCCGTGCATGAGTTGCAAGCTTCGGCCAAATACCGAGGTTTGTTTTATCAAGCCTTTTGTGATTCGACCGTTTCCATTGAACGGATGAGCTTGGCCATGGCTCAGTTCATGCGCACCCTGCTATCCCATAATAATATGATCTCGCCAAATGTGGGTCAACAACATCGAAACCAGGTTCAAGAGCGTGGTTTTCAGGTATTTGTGGATGAAAAGAAAGGAGATTGCTTCCATTGCCATGCCGTTAATATGTTCTCCACCAACTTCGAATTTTTCAACAATGGCTTGTTTAATGGTGGCACATCCGACAAAGGTTTATTCGGACAAACTGGGAATCAAAACGATGTAGGGAAATTTAAGACTTCTTCTTTGCTCAACTTACGTTATACCGCTCCGTATATGCACGACGGTAGGTTTACCAACTTGAGAGAGGTAATAAACTTTTACGATACGGGCTTTCACGTAAGCGCCACTTTGGATCCAAACTTATTGAAACATACTAAAGATGGAAAGCCCGTTCCAAGAGCGTGGACACAACAAGATAAAGATGATCTCTTGGTATTTCTTCTAACCTTAAGCGACACGAGCTTTCTCTCGAATCCTGCTTACGCAAAACCTTGAAGATCAACCAGTTTTTTATAGATTCCACTCTGTTTCATTAGGGTATCGTGATTTCCTCGCTCAGCAATTTTGCCTTGGTCGATTACTAAAATTTCATCGGCGTGTTGAATGGTCGACAATCTATGCGCAATAATGAGCGAAGTTCTGCCCTTCATCAAATGCTCGATTGCATCTTGTACCAATTTTTCAGATTCGGTATCGAGCGCAGAGGTTGCCTCATCTAAAATTAAGATTTCCGGATTGTTCAGCACGGCGCGGGCAATGGCTAATCGCTGCCGCTGTCCACCACTTAACTTACTGCCACGATCTCCGATTGAAGTTTGGTATGCATTGGGTAACTCCACAATAAAGTCGTGCGCATTGGCAATTTTTGCGGCTTGCATTACTTCCTCAAGAGTGGCTTCAACCTTGCCCAATCGGATGTTCTCAAAAACGCTGGTGTTAAACAATACGGGCTCTTGGGTAACGATGCCCATTAAAGCGCGTAAATCGCTTATTTTAAGGTCTTTGATGTTTATCCCGTCCAACGAAATTTGGCCCGATTCTACATCGTAAAACCTCGGAAGAAGATCGGCAAGCGTAGATTTTCCACCTCCAGAAGAACCCACGAGGGCTGCTGTTTTGCCTTGTTGGATGGTAAAGGAAACCCCATCAACCACCAAGTGTTCTCCGTAGGCAAAAGAAACATTGTTGAATGCGACCTCACTTTTCAAGGTTTTCAACGATTTTGGATTTTTCGCTTCTGTAATTGTATTAGGCGCAATGAGTACTTCCTCCAATCGATCGTATGAAGCAGAAGCCTTTTGAACTCTAAAGTAGGATTCAGATAAGGCCTTCGCCGGATTAATGAGTTGCGAAAAAATAAGGATAAAGAGAATGAAATATTCCCCGCTGATAATCTCGGTTTGGTTTAATACCATCGATCCACCAAAAATTAAAATAGCACTAATAACAACCGACCCCAAAAACTCGCTCACCGGGGAAGCGGCCAACTCTCTCCGATTGATTTTCACCATCAGCGAAAAGTGGTCTTCATTTTTGTCGTTAAAACTTGCCTTTAATTCATCTTCAGCATTAAAAGCTTTAATCACCTTCAGTCCAGCCAAAGTCTCTTCAATAACATTCAAAACCTCACCCAACTTAACTTGACCTTTTTGCGCTTTTCCCTTAAGGCTTTTGGCAATGCGTGAAATGATGTAGCCACTAATGGGCAAAATGAGCAGAACAAAAAGCGTTAGTTGCCAGCTCATTAAAAACAAGGAAGCCAGATAAAAGAGAATGTAAACAGGGTGCTTGTACACCATTTCAATAGCTCCTACAAGTCCCCATTCAACTTCTTTAACATCGTTGGTGACACGGGAAATGAGATCCCCTTTCTTTTCTCTGCTGTAAAAAGAAATGGGCAAATCTACCAGCTTGTGATACACCTTTTTACGTAAATCTCGAACCACTGCGCTTCGTGTGTATGCAATGTTGTAAAACGACAAGTAATTGAACACATTTTTAACCAGAAACAAAAATATGATGGCAATGCTAAAAACATAAAGGCTGTTAAGTGGCCCTGTTTCAACAATGAATTTTTTTAGAACGTAATCGAAATACTGGAGCATTTGATCCGGGTTGTAGCTGAACTCAATCACTTCGAGTTTTTGGAAGCTGGCGGTATTAAAAATTACTTTTAAAAAGGGAAGAATCGCCGCAATGGATATCACCGAGAACAGAGAAGCTACAATGTTTAAGAAAGTATATTTGACCAGCCTTCCGCGATAGGACGATAAAAGGCTGAGAATCTTTTTGATTTGTTCCAAAGTTCGGCAAAGATAGTTTGATGATTGATAATGCTCAACATCCTACTTCACAATCAATTTATTTAATTGTAGTAGGCCGCTGAGTTTGATTTATACGAAATCTTTAATCCCAAGGATTCTTTTGTTCAATTCCTCCGCTCCCATTGTCTTTGGGTACCAGCTTTAATCCACCATCTTCTTTTTGATCTTCTTTTAGGCTGTAAAATTTCATGAACACATCTCGATTATACGTATCCAAATTCCATTCTTGTTCAATCTTCCCATCTTTAAAAGCAATCATTCTCGGATAACTCTCTCCTTCTAAAACGCGTTTAAAAAAGGTGAAATCTTCGGTTAATAAGTGTGGGAACTTACATGTGCCTCCTTGTGATAGGAAGTATTTCTGTTCCAATGCTCTGCCATAGTTTAGGAGGTAAATATTGGGCATTGAATTATTTGAACTGAGTTTGCATATGTCTTTATATACTTCCTGGCAATGGCTACAGGTCATACTGAATAAGCAAACCAAGACTTCGCCTTTATCGAGATTCATTTTTTTTCCATCCGAAAGAGCACGGATCGATGTAAGAAGGTTTTTGGTTTTTTGTTGCGGTGATATGGGTGATCCGGGTGCTTTTTGAGCCGCAACATCGGGTTTTGCATCCGTCGTTTTCACCTCAGGGGTTGGATTGGTTTGTGCAGTTACATCGGTACTCGTTGTATCTAAAATATTCTGTACCTGAGCACTCATGCTATCAATTACATTGAAGGAGCTTTGTTGATTCTCCAGTTCTAATGGTTGTGGTTTTTTGATACTAAACCAAAGGGTAAAGATGGCAACGGCGCCGAGGGTTAACGGCCACGACAAGGTGCTCAACCTACTTTGTTCAGCGTCATACTTCCTCCAAACAAAGAGTCCAACAAGCATGGCTACAATATTTTTAATGATGCTTTCCAGGTTATTCATTGGAAGGATATCTCCAAAGCAACCGCAATTGCCTTCAATAAATCCTTTGCCGGTAATGCTGTCGTAAAAGAGGTGGATTGTAAATACGATGAGGATGAGTTGCATAATTGGCAAAACTGCCTTTTTAAATAAACGGTCTTGCAACAAAGCCGCACCTATAAGCAATTCAAAGGCAATGAGAATTCGCGTAAAGATTTGAATGAAATAAAAGGCTTGTGGTTTATCGAAATAGTCAACCCCAATGAGCAATTCGGCTACCATGCTATCAAAAAATGGCAGCGAAACTACCTTGCTAAGTCCTGAAAATAAGAACATTACAGCCAAAAAAACGCGGCCGATTTTTACTAATTTATCCATGAGTGTTTATACAAATTCAAGAAGCTTGCGTCAATAATCGTGCTACAAATCTCAACTTTTTAAATGTTTCACAAAAAACGCACATTCAAGGTATTAAGAACAATTTCAATAAAAAAATGATTTTTGTTTGATGAGCGATGCGAGATCTATTAGTTGGCCATTTGACCAGTTTCTGGTTTCTGGTTAAATAATTATGTGCTAAAATTAATCTGATAAGATGTAGCTACGATGGAGCCAGAATTAGATGAATAAATTAAACTAATGTTCTTAATCATTCATTTTCAATTAACCATTAACCATCAACAGTCAACCATCAAATAAGTGCCCAGAACAGGATTTGAACCTGCACGACCGTAAGGTCACCACCCCCTCAAGGTGGCGTGTCTACCAGTTTCACCACCTGGGCATTTTTTGTTGAAATCAAAATCGAGTTGCCTCCGTTTTAACTCGCTTGCAAAACAACAATATTTTTTGATTTATCGAACACTTTTCTTTCTTGAATCCTCTAAGAATCTCTTCTTAGTACTCGCGCTCTTTTTTCTGGCTTTGCATCAAAAAAGCTTTAAAGAAACCAGTAAGATCTCCATCCATAACTGCTTGAACATTGCTGGTTTCATGCGCCGTTCGCACGTCTTTCACCAACTTATACGGTTGCATCACATAGTTTCGAATCTGGCTGCCCCACTCGTTGGCCATCTTGTTCGATTCAACTTCTTCCCTCGCTTGATTCTTCTTTCGCATTTCAATTTCATAGAGCTGCGATTTCAGCATTTTCATCGCTTGGTCTTTGTTCTGCAATTGAGACCTGGAGGCTTGACATTCAACAACAATTCCAGAAGGAGCATGTCGCAGTCGAACTGCCGTTTCTACCTTGTTAACGTTTTGCCCACCGGCCCCACTGCTTCTAAAAGTATCCCAAGTTATATCTCCCGAACTAACTTCAATTTCGATGGAATCATCAATAACGGGATAAACGTAAACCGAAGAGAAAGATGTTTGGCGCTTGCCCTGAGCATTAAAAGGTGAGATGCGCACCAAACGATGCACTCCGTTTTCTCCTTTTAAATAACCATAGCCAAAATCACCGGATATTTCAATGCTGCAAGATTTAACTCCCGCCACATCTCCATCCACTTGATCCAACACATTTACTTTGTAACCATTTTTCTCTGCCCACATCATATACATGCGCATGAGCATTTGAGTCCAGTCGTTGCTTTCCGTTCCACCAGCACCTGCATTTATTTCAATAACCGCATCGAGCTGATCTTCCTCATCCGACATCATGTTTTTAAACTCTAAGTCTTCGATGAAGGTTTCCGCTTTTACGTAAACCGCTTCCACTTCTTCATCCGAAGCTTCATCCGCCAACTTAAATTCCCATAGCACATCCAAGTCGTCTATAAACGTTTCACAACGATCATACGCATCGGTCCAAATCTTTTTCTTCTTGATGTTTCGCAAATGTTGCTCGGCAGATTTAGGATCATCCCAAAACGACGGATCTTGCGTTTCGAGCTCTTCTTGAGCAATTAAAGCCTTGTTCTTGGCTATGTCAAAGATACCTCCCCAAGGCCTGAACACGGCCTTTTAATTCTACCAACTGTTCTGTAGTCATAATTTTATATCTTATGGTTTAAGGCCGAGTCAAATAGATGCAAATGCACCAATTTTTCAGCCCCATTATTTCTCGTCAAATCTACCAAAGCTCAGTCCAACAAAGAGCATGTTATCTAAGCGTTCAAATCGGTATTGGCTGTTGGATCCGTATTGCCCTTTCGACGAGATTTCTTGAGTAAGGATGGAAATTCCAGCCATAATAGAAAATTTACGCGTTGGTTCGAAACGGATGAACACCTGGTTGAGCAGGCTTCCCTTCGCATTTGTAGTTGAAAACGCATTGGATTTAGTTGGCCGGTTTTTCACATTATCGACTCGAACAAAGCCGGCATCTCTTGAATCTTTTCCAGGTAAATACGTGCTCTTTTGCTCAAAGCCCTCCGAAATCCCTAAAATGTCAAATTGCACACCTACAGCAACCTTTGGTATTAAATAGTATTCCACTTTGATGTTAAAATTGATGGACGCCGCTTGAGCATTTGAAAAAAATAAGGTATCAATCTGCGAATCCAATTTTTTTAAACCCTTATCGGCGGTGGTGTAGTTGGATTCAACATTGTGGTAAAGTCCAATTCGAATTCCCATACCCAATCTTAGTTTGTTGTCAAAAACATTGAACAAATCTTTGCTTAGGCCCAAGGTTGCATATTTCGGACTTTTTTTAGAAGCTTGTCCGTATTGAACATCAAATCGATAATCCGCCACCTCCTTGTCTTGCGCCTGTACGCACGTGCTTACGAACACTGCATGCATAAACAAAACAAAACGAGCGCGAAAATTCATGGGTTCGATTTAATAAAGTTCCGCCATTAATATGTCGCGTATCTCTTTGATTTCCATTTGGTTAATCTCCTTGTCGGAGTGCAGCATACATTCCAGTAAATACTCAATTACAGGCATGCCCAACTCTTCTTCTTCGTCTGCCATCTCGATGTCGAGATTGCCGTTTTGCTCAATGTATTGGTAAGCCAACCGACAAATTTTAACGAGGGCGGGGTTTGTTTCGATGCGTGCGATCTCTCTTATTTCTTTTAGTTCGCTAACAATATCGGCAGCCACAAATTTCTTTCGAACCGCTGTTAATAAAGCTTCAATTTTTTTATTTCCTGTTGAGTTAATCATCTTCTTTGTTATTACGCTACTAAGCATGCCGAACCAAAGGGTTCATACGAGCGGCAAATTTATTACTTTTCAATAAGCATATCGCAATTAAAATCAGATTTGATTCTAGTGTGAAGTATAAATTTAACAAGATGAATCAAACATATTCTTTATCATAACTTCGCAGTTCATTTTAACGGCATTTGAAAGCAGAAATAATTACCATTGGGGATGAAATATTGATTGGTCAAGTTGTTGATACCAATTCGGCTTGGATGGCAAAAGGTTTGAACGAGATTGGATGGGAAGTTTCACGAATCGTTACCATATCCGACACACAAGAATCCATTATAAGTGCCTTAGATCAAGCAAGTAAGCGCAGCGATGCTGTGTTAATTACCGGAGGACTTGG
>JBLHHI010000060.1:0-20441 GCA_047614125.1 Bacteroidia bacterium
AGCCAAGTGTATAATCAATTGTATATTTACTTCGAAGAAAGAATTAACCCTGCAAACTAATATGTTGATTTTTTAGTCAAACACAAAATACGGGATAGACTCGAATTATCCTTACCGGTTGAATTATAAATGGAGTGTAGCAGGGTCTATTAGCAATCCATATGATAAAAATCCAGTTGTTTCACGTTTATATAGCCCACAAATAACGGTACAAGCTACAAGCGACTACTGCGTATTTAATGATACTATATCGGTAGATATAATATCTTCTTCTGGGATTTATAATGATACAGCATTATGTTCAGGAGAACTTAGTTTAATGCTTGAATTTCCATACTCACCTATGTCTATTAATGGAATAAACACTAATGAAGTAACCAAAACGTTTTATGGTGACACTACATTGTCCCTATATTTTAGAAGCGAAGACGGTTGCTGGTATAACGATACGATGAACATTAATTTCAGTGAAGCGGTTGACTCTCTATTAATCGGAGATACGCTTATGCTATGCACCGACTCGCTATTGGAATTGAAAACGACAAATAAACTACGCACGTACAAATGGTCAAACGGACAAAGTACACCGACAATTTTTATAAATGCAATAGGTACATACAGTGTAGAGGGCTATGCAAACGGATGCAGTTATGAATTTACAAATTTTGAAGTAGAAAAGGACATTTTACCAACTACTTTTTTGAATGATACTGCATTGTGTCAACACGATATTGTAGAGTTGAAAAATCCTTTTCCAGAATTTGAGGTGTTATTTCGGAGTCCAGATTTAGATTTTGTGCCATTAGAGCAGGATGTTTTATTTGTGATGACTCTAGGAAGCAGTGGTTGTGAAATTACGGATTCTTGCATTTATTCTATCATCCCACATCCTAACTCCTTTGAGAATATAGATGTTTGCTTCCAAACTGATTCACTGTTGCTCGATGCTCAAAATGCGGATTCCTACGATTGGATTGGACAAAACAACTATACACAATACTTGCAGCCAATTGAATATATTACTTACACAGTTGAAAGGGTTAATACTGATGGGTGCGTTGATTCATTTTCCTTTGATTTAGAAAGTACTTGTCCGAGTAAGATATTTATTCCAACCGCCTTTACTCCAAATGGAGATCTATTAAACTCTACTTTTGGACCTTTAATTTATGGTGATTATAACAATTATACCATGAAAATATATAACAGGTGGGGAGAGCAAATTTTCGAAACACAACGGGGAGAAAGATGGGATGGAACCTATCAGGGGAGTATTGTTCAAACGGGCTTGTACTTGGCAATAATCAGAGTAAAAGTTGGCAATGAATTTAAATACTTTAGCTCACAAGTTACGGTGGTACGATAGGTGAAATTGGTAAAAGATTTGTGCCAAGTTTTGTCATTTATTGTTTTGAATCAATAGTGTCCTAAACGTTTTCAATTTTTAAGGAAGATATTGAAACGGGGGATTACAGGTTGTCAAAAAGCACTTTTCAGAATAGAACCCCTTGTATTACTTTATGTTCCAGCGGATCCCGTGATTTTTCAAAGGGCTTATCTAACCACAACTGTAAATCAATTTCCACAAAAAGGTTTAGTCTTAATCTGAGTTCGATTCATATTTTGAATTCAGAACGCTTGTGAACAGTGAGATGCGAATGAAAATTGTGAAAAAATAGCGGGCTATTTTGAACGATTTTTATGAAGTAGATTGCTTTTGCCAAGTGGAAATGAGAAATTTGCTTTTTAATAAAGCCGCATATTCTTCATTATCCGTTCTTGGTTTACCCCGGTAAACCTACAAACATGACGCTTCGACTATACAATTTTATAAAAACCTGAACCTGCAAATATTAATCGAACTCAGGTTCAAAGGTAATTTGAGATTCAAAATTCATTCTCCTTTTTTTATCGTTTAGGACGCTATTGACCATAAACCTATTATTTGCCGCCTATTCAAGCGAACCCTAATGGATAAAATAACCCTTGATATGTATCTTTGCACTGATGAAACTCAAAAAGCGACTCAAATTGAAATCTTTTCGAAATAAATGGGAGAAGTTGATGCTCAACTTTCAGCTTACTCAAGTTGAAGTGAGCCAACACATCCGCGATGGTTTTGAGGATACCGGTTTAACCTACCAGCAATACAACGTGCTCAAAATTGTTGCAGAAGCAAAAAAAGGAAAAGACGTAACCATCAACTACATTAAAGACCGATTGGTTGAGAAAGATGCAGATATCTCAAGATTGATAGACCGGTTAAAAGAATCGGGCTACGTCAATAAAACGCCAAAACCAACCGATAAGCGCCACACAATCATTGAGTTAACAGAGTTTGGAAAATCAGAATTAAACAATCTAAAAGAACGCGTGCATTTTTTAGATGAAGTTTTCTTTAATCTTAATTCGACCGAAGTTAAACAGTTAAATATGTTGTTGAATAAAATACGAAAGGCGTAAGCAAACGAGCTTATTTCAATCCTAAAAAGTGTTTTAAGTTTTTGTAAAAGAGCTTGTCTTTTGTTTCCGACGAAAGATCATTCATCTCATCAATAAATCGACCGTGTTCTAAATCACCCAACGGAAATGGATAATCCGTGCCATAGGCAATCTTGTCTTCCCCCATTATTTTAATCAGGTATCGAAGCGCATCTTGATCGTGGGTTATGCCATCCACCCAAAACTTACCTCTATATGAATACGGGTCCGAAACATTATTGATGTTCACCAAATCGGGTCTACAATGCCAGCCATGTGATATGCGCCCTAAGGTGTGAACAAAAGAGCCACCGCCGTGGGCAAACATTACCTTCATTTTTGGATATCGATCGAAGACACCACCAAACATCATGCTGCAAATGGCACGCGAAGTTTCGGCGGGCATTCCAACCAGCCACGGCAGCCAATACTTGGTCATATCGGCTTGGCCCATCATTTCCCATGGGTGCACAAAAATGCTCATTTCTAAATCTTGAGCAGCTGCCCAGAACGGATCAAAGACCGCATCGTCTAAGTTCTTATCTTCAATGTGCGAACCGATCTCAACACCGCGCAATCCAATGGACTTGCAGCGCTCTAACTCCATAATAGCAAGCGGAATATCTTGCATTGGTAGGGTACCAAGGCTTAGCAATCGAGTGGAATAATCGTCTTGAAGTTTTACAAAGTAATCGTTTAAAAACTGACTCCATTCGTAGGCGTGTTTGGGTTTAGCCCAATAATAAAAAAGAACGGGAATGTTGCAAAGCGTCATCATGTCAACCCCATTGGCATCCATGTCTTCAATAATGGCGCTTGGGTCGTAACAATTGCGTTCAACTCGGCGAAAGAACACTCCATCGTCCCGCATCATTTTTTTTGCCCCCGTAGCGGGCTCATCTTCTAAATGAATAAATCCGCCATAGCCAAACTTTTCCTTCAACTTTGGCCAAGTTTCAGGCATTATATGCGCATGCGCATCTATTTTGTATTGCGTTTTCTTCGTCACCTCACTCATCGTACAGCCTTTGTGTTTTTTGCGAAAATAGAATTAATTCTTTGCAGGAAAGAATCCAATTCAACTCATTCAATGGGACTAAACAAAACGTGGATCTGTTTCCATTACATGTCCGCAGTTCTTACACGTTCGCATTTCGACGGATGCGTAATACTCTTTAAAACGGGGAATGAAGTCTTTTTCAATATTGGTAAGTGGGAAGTAGGTTGAGTGCAGTGGGTGGTTGCAGTTTTCGCAGAACCACAGCAAACCGTCACGCTCATCTTTGGTTCGTTTGCACTCAATTACCAGTCCTATGGAACCTTCGCTTCTAGATGGACTGTGGGGCACTTTGGCAGGAAGTAAGAACATTTCACCGGCTTTTATGGGAATATCAACGGCCTTACCATCTTCTTGAATTCGAACATTGATGTCGCCTTCCAACTGATAAAAGAGTTCTTCGGTTTCGTTGTAATGGTAGTCTTTCCGGGCATTTGGGCCAGCCACAATCATAACGATGTAATCGCCCGCATCTTTATATAAGTTTCTATTTCCAACTGGTGGCTTAAGCTCATCTCGGTGTTCGTCTATCCAAGCTTGAATATTAAATGGTTTGCGAATCATACTATTTGCTTTTGTCTGCCCGAAGGTAGAAAAAAAATGAACAAGCAGCGTAGGGTCTAACTAAAAATTGGGTTGTTTAAACTGAGATGACAACTTGAAATAATATGTGCTAGTTGATCGGGATGGCAAGCACTTTGATTAGAAAAGCTGGTATTCAACACAAACTCATCCAGTCAATCAACTACAACGCAGTTTCACTCTTTCCGCTGGGCCAATGCACATGTCAATAAATGGATAGACAATCTTGTTAAATCACCAAGAGATTTCAAAAAGATATGACCATCGAACCACGTCCTAAACCCTTTTATTCCGTACATTTGCGGTCTAATATTGAAGAGATGACAGCGCATTTAATTTTCTTAGCTTTTGGTTTGCCCGAGTGGGTGCTCATTGCCCTCGTGGTTGTTTTGTTATTTGGTGGAAGAAAGATTCCAGAATTAATGAAAGGATTGGGTCAGGGGATTCGTGAGTTTAATAATGCCAAGAGTGATGTGAAAAAACACATTGAGGATGGTATGAAAGAAGAGCCTAAATCGGAAAACAACACTACCAAATAGAGCATTTTTGAACGCTAAGACACTGCGAGACTATCAGTCGGAAATTGCTTCTGGCTCCACTTCATGTGTTGCTCTTGTAAAGCATTTTTTAACCGAAATAGACGCTAACAAACACCTAAACGCATTTCTTGAAGTTTTTGCTGAAGAGGCGCTCCAACGAGCCGAATTAGTTGATGCTAAAATTTCCAATTCGACCGCCGGCGCCTTGGCTGGTTTGGTTATTGGATTGAAGGACAATATTTCGTACGAAGGCCATGCCGTTACTGGATCTTCGCAAATCTTAAAAGGATATACTTCCACCTACAACGCCACCGTTACACAGCGCTTGCTGGATGCAGATGCCATTATTATTGGAAGACTCAATTGCGACGAGTTTGCGATGGGAGCAAGCAACGAAAATTCGTCATACGGACCCGTACTCAACGCAGCGGATAACAGCCGAGTACCCGGAGGTTCTTCCGGCGGGTCAGCGGTTTCGGTTCAAGCGGGTTTGTGCATGGCTGCCTTGGGTTCTGATACTGGCGGATCCATTCGGCAACCTGCGTCTTTTACCGGCACCTTTGGAATTAAACCAACATACGGGCGGGTTTCTCGATGGGGCTTGCTTGCCTATGCTTCGTCGTTCGATCAAATTGGACCGATTACAACCAATGTTGAAGATATGGCTCGGATCTTAGAGGTAATTGCCGGCCCGGATGAATACGACGCCACCGCCTACAATGAACCTGTTGGAAGCTATAAGCTCGATGATACAACTGAGCCAAAACCGAAGAAAATTGCATACATAAAAGATTGTTTGAACTCGGATGGCATAACAGATGATGTTAAAGCTCACACCGGATACGCGATTGAAAGCTTGCGCAAAGAAGGTCACACAGTAGAAGGGGTTGATTTCCCGTATCTCGACTTTATGGTGCCGTGCTACTATGTGCTAACCACAGCCGAAGCCTCTTCCAACCTATCTCGATATTCTGGACTGGTTTACGGTCATCGAAGTACCAAAGCAGATACGTTAACTTCCACCTTTAAACTCAGCAGAAGCGAAGGTTTTGGGCCTGAAGTAAAACGAAGAATTATGACTGGGACCTTTGTTTTGAGTTCAGATCACTATGATGCGTATTATACAAAGGCACAGAAAGTTCGACGCGTTATACAACAAGAAACACTTAAAATTTTATCGGAATACGACTTCATCATTCTGCCAACTACTCCCGATGTGGCCTTTAAGATTGGAGAGAAGTCGAACGACCCGATTGCGATGTATTTGGCCGATATTTTTACAGTTCAAGCACCTTTAGCTGGTATTCCAGCGATATCCATTCCAACAGGTAAATCGAACGAAAATTTGCCCTTTGGTTTACAAATTATGGCCAACATGTATAAAGAAGCAGATTTGCTCCAATTTTCGGATTATACCTATAAACTCTTAACTAAAAACAATTCGTAACATATGATGAAGTATTTCACACTTGGTTGGTTTTTAGTGCTTCCATTTTTAACCATGGGGCAAAGTGGAGTGATTGCCACTCGGTTAAGCCGAATTGATGCCAAGATACCAATGTCGTATAACGGCCATGTGGAAACTCAAATCAATGGTTACTTACGCAATGTGTCGCAGACCGAAATTATGCTCGGTCAATCTGCCGTTTATTTAAAAGCCGTGGAAGACAGCCTCAAAGCAAACAAACTGCCGTTGGAACTCAAATTCTTAATGCCCTCGCTCAGCAATTACGATGCATGGAAAATTTCGGAAGAAGGTGGTTCGGGATACTGGCAAATGCGCTACATCATTGCACGCCGCTACGGACTAAAAATAAGCAGTTACGTAGACGAGCGACGAGATTATTTAGCGGCGACTTCTGCAGCCATCCAATACTTAAAAGCACTTCATAAAATATATGGCGATTGGCTGCCAGCAATTGCGGCTTTCGAATGCGATGAAGTAGAGGTGAACAAGGCCATGCGCATGGCTGGCGGACAAAAAAACTATTGGGAGTTTTCGCAGTTCTTACCGGCACGGTGTCAAAATGTTGTACCCAAATTTATTGCCTCCGTGTACATTCATTCGTATTACGACATGCACAGCCTGCATCCAAAAATGTATAAACCCGTGGCTCTGTCAAAAGTTGAGATAAAACAATGGACCACGATCTACCAATTGAGTCAGGCTTTGGATATGAGCTACGATTCGTTGAAAAACTTCAACCCAATCTTTAAGCGTCAGGTAATCCCTAATTCAGGAACACCGTATTTCATTTCAATTCCAACCAGCAAATTGAACCGATTCAATTCGCTCGGAGATTCGGTATACACGTACAAGGCCTATACGGCAAGTGATGTGATTGTGAACACGGAACCCATCGAAGAAGTAAACCTTCCACAAGTGCACGAACCCGTTCAACCGGAAACTAGAGTTGCACCTTCAAACACGAAGGAAAGCGGCGATAAAATGCTGTATTACACCGTTAAAAAAGGAGATTTTTTAGGGAAAATTGCTGATTTATACGACGTTGGAATTTCGGATGTTCGCAGATGGAACAATATTAAGGGCGACCGAATTGACATCAATCAGCGTCTAAAAATTTATGTAGATGCAGGCAATTACGATACCTACAGCAAATACAATTCGTACAGTGCCTATCAAAAACAAAAAGTTATTGATCAAGATTAATGTCGCAAGCTTCGACAAATACCAACAAAGAGCATAGCACGCGCTCCATTCCTCCCCTCCGCATATTCTTAATGTTGTTGGGTTTAAATTTCGTTTTAGCCCTCATCGTATTAGCCTTTCCAGAAGGAGAGCATCGCTTTTTTGAAAACGGCATTGCCGCGCGCAAATACATCTTATTTGGCGAACGAGATACCTTTTTTAAAGACGGACTGGCCATCACCTTTGTTTCGGCTTCGGATTTATTTACTTCTAAAGAGCGAGTAGTGGTTGATCTTGATGCCGTTTTAAGCGATGTAGATTTGAGCGATACGTCCAACTTCGATAACGAGATTTTAGCCAAAGCAGATTCGAGTATTAAAGAGCCTGAGTTGAATAAACGAATCCAGTATCCAGCGAACAAAAATATTGGATTAACCACCTTTTTTAAGGCACTGTATGCATTGGAAGGGGGTGATGATCAGCTTTTTAGAATCTTGCATTATGGAGATTCACAATTGGAAGGGGATCGCATTTCGGACTACTTGCGCAATAAGATGCAGCTTCGTTTTGGTGGGAGTGGACCAGGCATTGTTTTGCCAATTGATGTAAGCAGATCTCGTATTTCCATCCGACAAAGCGAAAGCTCGGATTGGCAAAAGGTTGCAATTTACGGGCGAAATCGAGCCAAAGATGGCGTATATGGCTTGGGTGGATCCGCTTATCGATATACCGGAACCGTATCGGTACGAATTGGAACGGATACGATCATCCGGAAAAAATACGATTCAATGGTTCCAAAGGTGGTCAAAGTGAAAGTTGTTCCATTAAAGACTGAAACCCCATCAATCATTGATACATCTAAGGTTGTGGCAAAGTCTGGAGAACTTCCAGCAACCAAAATGATATTAGTTCCATTGGATTCCACCAAGTTTGTTTGGGATACTATATATCGCGGACGATTTGAAAAACGGACTACGGCTTCCAGTTGGTTGCGCTTTGTTTGTGCTAAAGGATCGTATCCGAAGGTTCGAAGCTTTGAAAGAGTTTCGCTCAGCTATACGTCGGATGATACATGTCAGCTAACCATTGAAGCAGATGGCATTCGAAAGAGTTTTATACTCTTACCCACGCGCTCAGCCCGAACTATACGGCTAATAAGTGGCAATGTAACTTCAGAAGTAAAGCTCTCGTTTTCAGGTGTTTCGCCAACTGTATTAGGAGTGTTTTTGGATGGAGAATCGGGTTTAGCCGTTGACAATTTCCCGATGCGTGGCAGCAGCGGCACAGGCTTTGAAATTATACGAAGGAACGTATACACCCAGCAATTGCTAGAGAGCAATACCAAGCTCATCATCATGCAATATGGAATCAACGTAGTTCCGAATCCAATAAAGAATTATGGCTATTACGAGCGCTTGTTTTTGGCACAATTAAAGGCAATTAAAGCCGCCAATCCAGAGGTGAGCATCTTGGTAATCGGTCCGAGCGATATGAGCCGTAAACGAAGTGGAGAATATGAATCGTATCCCAATGTTCCACTCATTCGAGATGCCATGCGCAATGCAGCCTTTCAAACGGATTGCGTTTTTTGGGACTTGTATTCTGCCATGGGTGGCAAAAATTCTATGGTAAGCTGGGTGCAAAACGATCCAACTTTAGCTGCAAAAGACTTCACCCACTTTAACAGCAGAGGTGCACGCTATGTTGGCGAGATGCTTTATGATGCCATTATGAGTGAGTACTTGGTTTGGAAGAAAGGGCAAGTTTCGATGAAATAGGTTTTTTATGTTTTAAACAGAGTGAAATCCAACTTGAACGATCCAAAGTTGGTCGTTCACAATTCTATTTGCAAATCGAAGACGCCTTCCTTTTCTTTGTTAACCAAACAAAGTTCCTTTACTTATTCTGTCCTGATCATTCATTAAACAACTAAAAAGTGCTGAAATTCAGAGAATTGGCGATAAAAAGGTGCGCCCCGATTTTTCTTGTACGCTTTCTATGTTCCACCCAAACTTATTTTTTGAATTAAGACATTGCGACCTTATTTTTTCGAAGATCAAGAAGATAAATAATCGAGAGCAATCCAAATAAAACCAGCCCAACAAAGAGTATACCTCCACCTGCTCCAGGCGATTTATTACCAGGCACAATAATTGGAGTCGAATTTCTTTTTTCATCGATGTAGTTGCTGCCGCTTTCCACATACCGGGTGTATTTAGAGGTATTCCATCCGGCTAAGGCAGACAGTTCGCTGAGCTCTTTATTTCTTCGGTGATTCAACTCCCGCTGATACGTACTACCCGCATCACAACTCAAATCGCCACCAGCAGGGTGGGTTAAGATGTACCGACCCTGAAAT
The DNA here is from genome assembly GCA_047614125.1 of Bacteroidia bacterium. Classification (GTDB taxonomy): domain Bacteria; phylum Bacteroidota; class Bacteroidia; order NS11-12g; family UBA9320; genus JBLHHI01. The sequence goes on from JBLHHI010000060.1 coordinate 9,669, forward strand.
TGGGTTTTGTTGGGTGTAGCAATAAAAAAGAGATCTTCTGGAAACTTGTCTTCCGAATAGCGCACGTGTAAACGCGTGAAGAATACTTCTTTAGCTTGAGTTTCATTTAACCACCACACACCCGCATTTGCTAAATCCGCATAGATTGGTGGAGGTCCAACACATGGATCGCACTTCATGCCACCCCACGTGGGACTCACATTCCAAGCGTATTCTACAAAAACCGTATTCTTTCCAGCCAATTGATGTGTTTTCTCAAAAAGGTCGGTGTAAAACTGTCCAAATTTCTCTTTCACAAAGGTTGGAATGTTTCGGTTGGATGGAATTTCCAAGGTGCGGTAATTGGCGGTTTCAACCCGACCGGTGCGTGTTAACGCATAAACCACCATGTCTTGCTCGCCTTTGCTGTTGGCCATTCCCAGACGAATGGGCAACATGAATTTTTCAGATTCAAATTCAATTTGCAACGGCTTAAGTTGCTGATTACCTTGTATTTGATGCGCCTCGAGATTTACCTTAACCACAAAAAACTTCATTTTGCTTTTGATGTAGGGCTCCAAAACTCGAGCAGCTTTTTCTGGGATTTTATATCCATTGCTGGTCAACCAAGTTTTTAAACCATCCGATTCTTTTGCAGAAAGGATGAGGATGTCGTACTCTCCAACTGCGTACTGTGCTTCGATGGTTACGCCGTAATCTTTATCCTCTTCGGGCGAATCCTCAACGATCTCAAGCATGGGTGGGGCTGAATTTTGCATGCTTTTCATTTCTCGTTGAATTACAGGATTACATGGATTTTGATCATAATATTCGACCAACCTAGGACCGCTGTAGGCATCCAACTTACCAAAGAGTTCTGCACTTGAGAGTCTTATTTGATCGCGTTGTAATACTTGCGGAACGGGAATTACCATGGCAAAATCAGCCACATTCCCACTAAAATCATTGCTCATGGTTATTACCGACTTATTGCCATCTCGAACAATAATTACCTGAGAGGTATTGTTGAATAATTCGGCACCGGCTTTGGCTACGTAAAAGCCGCAAAAGGCATGCGCATAGAGCATGCATAGAATTAATACTGGGGTTAAAAGGAGTTTTTTCATATCATTTTCAATTATTTTTTTTCTAAGGAGGGTTGCGACGAGCGTCGTATTTTTATTTCGGGCCATTCATATTTTTTGGATTTGAGCACTTGATCTAATACAACCGTAAGTGGTGTAAAAAGGAAAAGTACCCATATGGCCGCGGTATGTAAAAAGAACCAACTGGTGGCTACAAAGCTAATGATGGCTAACAATGCGGCCCAAATTATTCGAGCCTTCGAGCCATTTGGAATGGTCATGGGGTCGGTGATCATAAAGAAGGTAAATAAGAGCAGGGAACCGTTGGTGAGCTTGTGAAAGACCACCCCATACTCCCAACCCTGATACCAAACCATACGTGAAATTAAAAGCAATCCAAAAACAGCTAAAAAAGTGATTGCTGTTTCTAACCTGCTGATTTTAAGCAAGATCATTAACCCAGCGCCTAAAAAGAAGAAGGTCAAAACCGGTGCGCTGCCCCATTGCCCTGGGCTGATCCAGGCTTGATTGGTAAGCAAGATGGTGGCGATTATTCCAAAATTAGCGGGATTAAAAAGATGCTTTCCGTTGTATCGAAACCAAAATTTGCCCCCAATGGCTGCGAAGGCTGCCAGCGCCATTACCCAATGCGCATCGCTTTTTAAGAGCAAACACAATCCCAGACTGGTTATTAAGGCACTTTTTATCGATGATTTGGGGCGCTTATACCATTTTTCTAATACGATTTGTGTTCCAAGGGAGGTTGCAATGGTAACCAGGTACATCGTCCAATTGGCCTTCCAACCCAAAGAGTATACTCCAAATAGGAGGAAGGTGCTTAAAAACACAATTTGAAAGTAACGAGGGTCGCGCAAAGGCGCTGCAAACTGTTTAATTGAATCCAGCATAATGGGTCTTTATACATGTTGCAAGTCTTAGGTAAATGGCCAAGCGAATTCTTTTTGGCAATAACTTTGTTAATCACCTTAGATTTAACAGATAGAAGTATTTTGCTTGTAGTTTTGCTTTATGGATTTTAAGCTGCACTCAGAGTTCGACCCAAAGGGAGATCAACCCACGGCAATCAAGCAATTGGTTGAAGGACTGAACCAAGGAATTGGGGCACAAACCCTACTGGGTGTTACCGGTTCGGGTAAAACATTTACCATGGCCAACGTTATTCAAGAAGTGCAAAGGCCAACGCTCATTGTGAGTCACAACAAAACATTGGTAGCGCAATTGTATGGTGAGTTCAAGCAGTTTTTTCCTGAAAACGCGGTTGAATATTTTGTTTCGTACTATGATTATTATCAGCCGGAGGCCTTCCTTCCAACCACTAATACCTACATCGAAAAAGATCTACAGATCAACGAGGAAATTGAAAAAATGCGATTGAGCACAACTTCTGCCTTGTTGAGCGGACGAAGAGATGTTATTGTATTAGCCTCGGTAAGTTGCATTTATGGAGCTGGAAATCCAGGCGACTTTGAGTCCAGTATTATTCGATTGGAAGTGGGCCAAACCATGAGTCGAAACACCTTGTTGTATTCGCTCGTAGAAAGTCTTTATAGTCGCACCACTGCCGAGTTTAAGCGCGGAACCTTTCGAGTTAAAGGCGACAACGTAGATGTGTTTTTAGCCTATGACGACCATGCGATTCGCATAACATTTTTTGGCAATGACATTGAAGAGCTGCTGATCATCGATCCAATTTCAGGAGCCACCAAATCACAATTAGAGACGGCAGCCATCTTCCCTGCCAACCTTTGGGTAACGCCTCGAGAGCGTATGAACAGTGCCATTCGGAACATTCAAGACGACTTGGTTAAGCAGGTGGAATTCTTTAAAATGAATGAGAAACCTTTGGAAGCCAAACGGATTGAAGAACGAACCAATTATGATTTGGAAATGATTCGAGAACTGGGCTATTGCAGTGGTATCGAGAATTATAGCCGGTATATGGATAATAGGAATCCGGGTACACGACCCTTTTGTTTAATTGACTATTTTCCGGATGACTTCTTAACCATCATTGATGAGAGTCATGTAACCATGCCACAAGTTCGGGCCATGTATGGAGGTGACCGTTCAAGAAAAATTAACCTTGTAGACTATGGGTTTAGACTGCCTGCCGCCATGGATAATCGGCCGCTTAAATTCGATGAATTTGAGGCCATTATTAATCAAGTGGTTTATGTTAGTGCTACGCCGGCAGATTACGAGATCATCGAATCGGATGGAGTAGTGGTGGAGCAGTTGATACGGCCAACGGGTTTGTTGGATCCAATCATCGAAGTTCGTCCGTGTATAACGCAAGTAGATGATTTATTGGAGGAAATTGATGAAGTGATAAAGACCGACGCTCGTGTGCTTGTAACAACCCTTACAAAACGAATGGCGGAAGAATTGGATAAGTACTTACAACGCTTGAACATTCGCAGTGCCTACATTCATTCGGAAGTTAAAACTTTGGACCGGGTGGATATTTTGCGAGACCTGCGTTTGGGAGTATACGATGTTCTGGTTGGGGTTAATTTACTTCGAGAGGGCTTGGATTTGCCCGAAGTTTCGCTGGTTGCGATACTAGATGCAGACAAAGAAGGATTTCTTCGATCGCACAGATCGTTAACACAAACCATTGGACGTGCTGCTCGAAATCAGAATGGACGCGTAATTATGTACGCCGATAGGATGACTGAATCCATGCGGAAAACCATTGAAGAAAATAACCGGCGACGTGAAAAACAAATGGCACATAACTTAGAACACGGCATAACACCAACGACCATTTATAAGAGTAAAGAGGCAATAATGGATCAAACTTCGGTGGCTGATTGGAAAAAACGCCCAGATTTGGTGGAGGCCATTGAAGTGAATCTCGCTGCTGATCCGGTCTATCAATATATGTCGAAAGATAAGATTCAACGAGCAATTGAAGAGAACAAGAAGATGATGAAGAAAGCGGCTAAGTCGCTCGACTTTATTGAAGCAGCACGTTATCGAGATGAGATTACGGCTTTGGAGAAACTTATGTAGAGGGCGCAATGCTTCGCGCCAGAAGCATTTAAGCGATGCGCCGCACCCGTACATGGGTGCAACCATGCGCCTAGTAAGGGCGTCGCGCCCAAAACCCAAAAAGGCTACCCAATGGATAGCCTTTTAATATTCATTAATGTTGAAAGCCTTGGATCACTTACGATAGAACAATTTCACCTCAACCCGTCTGTTTTCAGCACGGCCTTCTGGAGTATTGTTCTTGGAAATCGGTTGAGTTTCTCCATACCCATTGGCAGTTAATCGCTGAGGATCAATACCTTTAGATATTAAATATTCTTTAACGGCTTGAGCGCGTTGTTGGCTCAAAGTCATGTTAGAATTGTCATCTCCAACATCATCCGTATGTCCTTCAACCAAAGCGTCGATGGTGGGATATGCTTTTAATATGTCGACGATTGAATCCAAATCGGAATAGCTTTCTTCAAGAATTGTTGCGCTGGCCGTTTCGAAATTAATATTTCGAGCCGCCAACTTTACCTTGGCTACAATCTCTTCAGGAACTTCTTCTTCTTTGCTTCCTGGTTTAACCCAGCCATTGCCATCACCAAAGTTGAACACAAGTCCGGCTGTATGATACAAATAAGCATCATGAAGTGCGCTTAATCGCACCTTACTCAACGAGAAAGGCATTCCGTCGTAGTTGTCATCATACGTGTAGTTGTACAATGATTGCAATGAAAGGTCGATTGCATCAGTAATGCCAATCCGAACACCACCACCTGCCGACCATTGAGCAGCAAACCAAGTTCTGTTTTGTCCGTAACCTGGAATGTTGTGAATGATTTTGGAAACAGATTGCATTCCACCGTAACCGGCCATTAAGAAAGGCTTTACCCGCGCATCTTCTCGAATGATTGACCCATTGTTGAATTTAAATCGCAAACCAAGCATAACGTCCGTTACTTGCGCAGTAAACCCAAGCTTTACAGGATACGAATCATCGCGATGGCCCAACGTTCCATACGAACCATAAATGGTTGCGTCGAAAGAAGAGTTAATATAATACCCAAAAGAACCCCCTACGGCGTTGTATTCTGGTTTTTCCGCTAAAAAGTATCGAGTGCCCCGGTCACCGCCATATTCTCGCAAGCCGCCGCTTATTTCCACACCAAACTTGTGCATGTAATTTTGTGCGAAGCTGTCAAGCCCAAATAAGCAGATGGAGATCAACACTCCAATATGATAATATTTTTTATTCATGTGAATACGATTTCCTTAATTGTTTTACGAGAGACAAATGTTAGTTAATTGTCATTTAAATCTCAGGCAACAATATTAAAGGTTCTTTCATAAATAAAAAAACAAATGAATTCATTTTTATTTTTTTGACAATTACACTTGTAACGAATTCAAATCCAAACTTTTGTGCCTTCGGTGCAATTCTGACAGATGTCGATATTTTTTCTGGATTTTAAAACAAGTTTGCGGAATGATTGATAACGGGCGTTGTGCCAAACCTCCCGAAAAGACTGGACTTGGAGATCTCCAAACTGATGACTGGCATCTTTATCAAAACAACATGGTGCAACCTTACCATCCCAGGTAATTACGCAGGCTTGCCACAAACGCCAGCAATGATCTAGCAATTTATTCTTAATTTCATAGCCCTTTTCTGTCATTTTATATCTCGAAAGCTTTTCATTTTTGGGAATTAACGCATCATCAACGGCAAAATCATAGATCTGAGCGGTTTTTATGGCTAAGTGATCAACACCGTATTTCTTGGCCAAGTTTTTAACCTCCTTAAGCTGATGTTCGTTGTGTCCAAACGCTATGAACTGCCACATGATGTATGGACCCTTTCCGAATTTCTTCTTTGCGTCAACAATGTTTTTAGTGCCTTCCAACACCTTTTCTAAATTGCCACCAATGCGATACTTTCCGTAAGTATCTTGCGTAGTCCCGTCAATGGAAATAATCATTCGTTTCAATCCACTCTTAACCGTGCGTTCCGAAACTTCTGGAGTAAGATAATGAGCATTGGTGCTGGTTGCGGTGTAAATGTTGTGTTTGGAAGCATAGGCCACCATGTCTAAAAACGACGGATTTAAATACGGTTCGCCTTGAAAGTAATAGGTGATGTAGGTTAGCGTAGGGGCTAATTCATCGATAATTTTTTGATTGAGTTCTTCGGGGAGCATGCCCGTGTCGCGGGTAAAAGAACGCAAGCCACTTGGGCATTGGGGGCAGCGCAAATTGCATGAAGTTGTTGGCTCAATGGATATGGAAATAGGCAATCCTTTATGTTTGTTGATTCCCGTTCTTCGAGAATTGTAGTAACTCCAAACAATTTGGCGCATGTTGCCCAGTCGTTTAAAAGTTAAGGTTTGGGCATAATTTGCCGCATCTCGAAGTTTTGCAATCACGGCGCGAAGGTACAAGCGCAATCTTCGTCACCCTAAAACTTTTGCCGCTTTTTCCGCATCTTTTTCATGTACAAATAATCGAATGCCTCCCTGAGCAGGAGTAAAAACATTGTACATAGTTGCACCCATTTCTCCAATAATTTCAGAAAAGATGTTGTAACTGGCCAAGGTGTTTTTTGCACCTTGCGCTTCTATTCCTGTAAAATATGTTTGAAGTAGAACAAAGTTTTCCATGGTTGGAATATACAAAATATTTTGCCGCTAAGAGAGTCTACTTTCTACTTAATATGCTTTTGCAAACAGAACCCTTCTTTTAGAGGGCTTTCCAGAAAACACACAAAGACCTTCCTCTTCTTTGGCATCCATAGGAATGCACCGAATCGTTGCCTTTGTTTCTTGTTTAATCTTTTCTTCCGTTTCGTTCGTTCCGTCCCAGTGTGCTGAAATAAAGCCCGTTTTGTTTTCCAACACGTCTTTAAACTCTTCCCAAGTGTTTACATTGGTTGTTAAGTTATCTCGGTAAGTTTCGGCTCGTAAAAAGAGGTTTTGTTGGATGGATTCGAGCAAGTGATTCACCTTGTTGGGTAAATCATCAATTTGCAAGACTTCTTTTTCTTTGGTGTCGCGTCGGGCAACTTCAACGGTGCCGTTTTTTAAATCACGTGGACCAATGGCAATTCGTAGAGGAACTCCCTTTAATTCGTATTCCGCAAATTTCCAACCCGGTTTATAGGTATCGCGGTCATCAAATTTTACCGAAACGCCATGCTTTTCAATGGCGGCCTTAATTCTATTTGCGGTTTCTGAAATTTCAGCCAATTGCTCTTCTCCCTTATAAATTGGAACAATTACCACTTGAATTGGAGCCAAGTTTGGAGGAAGCACCAAGCCCTCATCATCGCTATGCGTCATGATCAACGCACCCATCAATCGGGTTGAAACGCCCCAACTGGTTGCCCATACATGTTCCAATCCACCTTCTTTCGTCGCAAACCTTACATCAAATGCTTTGGCAAAGTTTTGCCCTAGAAAGTGTGAGGTACCCATTTGCAAGGCCTTCCCATCTTGCATCAAACCTTCAATGCAATACGTATCATCGGCACCGGCAAAGCGTTCAGTTTCGGTTTTAACACCTTTTATTACGGGAATGGCCATAAAGTTTTGTGCAAAATCTGCGTAAACCCCCAACATCTTCGTAGTTTCTTCTATTGCTTCAGCACGCGTAGCATGCGCCGTATGCCCTTCTTGCCATAGAAACTCGGCCGTACGCAAAAACAAACGAGTTCGCATTTCCCAACGTACAACATTGGCCCATTGATTAATCAACAAAGGCAAGTCTCGGTACGATTGTATCCAACCTTTATAGGTATTCCAGATAATGGCCTCACTGGTTGGACGAACAATGAGCTCTTCTTGCAATTTAGCCTCAGGATCTACCATTAGTTTCCCAGGGTTGTCGGGGTCTGACTTTAATCGATAATGAGTAACAATGGCGCACTCTTTGGCAAAACCCTCGGCATTTTTTTCCTCCGCTTCAAATAAGCTTTTTGGAACAAAGAGTGGGAAATATGCATTGGAATGGCCAGTTTCTTTGAACATCTTGTCAAGCTGAGCCTGCATTTTTTCCCAAATGGCGTAACCATAGGGTTTTATCACCATGCATCCGCGCACAGCAGAGTGTTCGGCGAGGTCGGCATTTTCGACTAAATTGTTATACCACTTCGAATAATCTTCTTCACGTGTAACTTTTTCAAATGCCATCTATGTAACTTTGGAATGTAATTTGCACTAATAGAATTGAGAAGGCAAAGTTAGAACTTCTTAAATTTTTATGACTCGATTAATTATCATCCTATGAAAAACGCAATATACGCCGCAAGCATCGCTCTCATTTTTAGTTCATGTGCTTCATTTAAAGGGGCTAACAGCCAGAACGTAGGTGCCTATGATGATGTCTATTATACACCAGGAGATGAAATAGTAAACGAAGCAATGGTTGATAATTCCAACTCAAACCAACTGCAGGTTTATGACAATCAGTCTAAAAAAGTAGATGCAGCATATACAAAAACAGACAATTATTCATCAGAGCTTGAAGACGTTTACGATAATAACATTAACGATGATGGTGGTTTGGCTTCAGATGGTCTTTCTTACGAAGATCATTTTAATAGGTTGAATGGAGATGATGAAGGTTTTGATGAAGATGCCTATTACAACGATGGGTATTATGATGGATACGATGATGGGTATGATGATGGAAACCAACGCAATCGAAGAAATAGATACAACTCGTATAACAACTACAATAATTACAACGATTTCTACGACCCATATTGGTCGGGGGGTTCGTATTACAGAGGTGGTTTCAGAAACCGATGGAGACGGAACTCAGGTATTTACTTAGGTTATTCGCCGTGGACCGGTTGGAATGGTGGATATTATTCCGGTTGGAATTATGGCTATAACCGGTACAACTACGGTTGGGATTGCTATCCAAGTCCTCAATATGGATACGGGTACTCAAACGGTTGGGGATATTCTGGATATTCTTCGTATGGCTATGGAGGTCCGTATTATTCGAACTATGGATATTACGGCGGCAACAGCTGGAACGGAAACGGATATCGCAGCAACCATTACCACGGTAACGGCAACTACAACGGCGGCTGGTATGGTGGCTCGAGTGGTTCGGGAGGTTCTGGTGGAAGCTCAGGTGGTGGAAGTGTTGGCGGCGGAAGTTCTGGAAATGGAACGGCCAATCGTCCAAGACAAAGCATCGGCACCAACGAACCACGAGTTGGAAGGGGAGATGAAGTTTCACCTCGTACGTCTGGACAAAGAGCTACGGCAGGTACCAATGATCAAGGCGATGTGAACAACCCAGAAACGGGTGAAGTTCGCAACACTTCAGCCGGTACGATTGCCACACGATCTTCAAACAATAACGATCACGTAAATCCAAGTTCTGGCACTACAGTACGACAAGATGGAACATTAAGCCGTGATGAAACAAACGGTGGTGGACTAACCAAAACGGATGGAGTTCAGTCTGGAACTACGGTTCGCTCCAATGGAAGCAAGGATGGAGGATTAGAGTCCGATAATTCGGATCAACCAACTTCGATGGTTCGCAGTTCAACAACTATCCGAACCTATGCCTCTCCCTCTTCTACTATGCAACAAAGTACAACGAACTCATCCTCAAACCGTCCAACGAATACTACGACAACTCGGTCATCTACAACAACTCGAAGCAGTACCCCGCCGCAAAGCAGCACCAATACTCGAAGTTCTACTCCTGGTAGTAGTAATACAACCACTCGAAGCAGTACGCCAACCAACCTAAGTAGAAGCTCCACGACAACACGAAGCTCATCACCTAGTAATTCGAGTACACGGAGCTCAACGCCAAGCAACTCGAATACACGAAGCTCAACCCCATCGAGAAGTAATTCTTCGACGCAAAGCTCAACTACAACGCGAAGCTCATCACCAAGTAACTCAAATACGCGAAGTTTATCGTCGAGCAACTCGAGTACGCGAAGCTCAAGTCCATCGAGAAGTAATTCTTCGACGCAAAGCTCATCACCAAGTAACTCAAATACACGAAGCTCATCCTCGAGCAACTCGAGTACGCGAAGCTCAAGTCCATCGAGAAGTAATTCCTCAACACGAAGCTCTTCTCCATCCAAAAGCAGCAGTTCAACTCGATCTTCCACTACTACTAGAAGCTCTTCGAATAGAAAATAAGAAGTCAACGTAACAACAGATAAACAGATATGAAAAAATTGATAATATCAAGTTTGATGGGCATGCTTTGTCTATCGGCCTGGGCGCAAAGCGATGTTGATGCTTTGCGATACTCACAGAATGATTTAATGTATACCGCCAGATCACTGGGTTCGGCTGGGGCAACCGGTGCATTGGGAGCTGACTTTTCCTCGTCGTTAATTAACCCTGCGGGTATGGCTCTTTATCGAAACAATTCCTTTGTTATTGGTGGGGGTATGTTGAACGCGAAAAACCAATCGACCTATCTCGAAAATGCCACTCGAGACAACGAGTTTAGCATGAATGTTCCGCATTTTGGTTTGGTGTTTAACAATACTAAATACAGCGATCGAAAAGCTGCTACCTCGGGGTGGATTAACACAAATATTTCGTTTGGATTTAACCGTACCAACAGCTTTTCCGACATAACCAACTACAGCGCCACCAATACCAAAACTTCGATGTTAGATTACTTCGCCCAACGATCGAATGGCACGCCGGTAGACGTATTA
>JBLHHI010000061.1:0-19904 GCA_047614125.1 Bacteroidia bacterium
CCTATTAGCTTCGTTGAAATCAGTCGGTTTATAAACATAAACCTTCCTGTTTTCGCCTTACTACTTGGGTTCTATACAAATCTGAATTTGAAAAGATTAATCGAACTCAGGTTAAAAGAAAAAGAATGACAGTAGAATAAATTGCGAAACGCTTGGTAAGCTGTTGTATAACAGGAGATTAAACCACTTGTTATGCGAAATTGTACCACCCAGATGCAATCAGTCAGGAGCCGGATGGCGTTCCGTGGGCCACAGCGTATGGTATGGAAGAAATGCAAAAGAAAGGGGAGGCCTGGGGTGCCATGATGGAAGAAATTCATGATTCGGCTATGTCGGATCAAATTGTGGCCGGCAACCATTTTTCCGTTCGAATGATGAATGAGGCAACTTTTAAAGGTTCAAGTGAACGACAGAAATTGGATGAAATTGGTGTGTACGAGGTCAAAGATGGGAAGATTGTAAAAGAACAGGTTTTCTACAATGTTTAATGGCCGGTCATTCCATACCAATGCCAAATTGAACGGGTATTTTTTTAATACCAAAGCTGAACATGACATCTTTGGTTGTGTTGAGTGAAATTTTAGCCTGCCAAACGCAATGAACTATTGAACGGCTGCGGATGAGCACCTACACTTTTGACCATCTTGTTGTTGGTGGCTTGTCCGGGTTTGTTCATGAAGGGTTTTGCCTTGGTTTAAATGAGATTCTGAACCCGTACTGAATCCAAACTAAGAGCAAAATGAAATAGAAAGGCAAGGTATCAAGGTGATAGGCACCTTCGTTGCTTCGCGCAAATTTGTTGGGTTCCGATGTGCCAAATCGAAAAAAGCTAATAGTGTCATATTATTGTGTTAATCGCGACAAATTCTGACGAAATTTTAGCTTTGGGGGCATGAAAATAAATCACCTAATAAGCATTTCTTTATTCGTTCTGTCGTACGGGATTTTCGCTCCCGCACAAGCACAAAAACCAGTCTTGGTTAAAGACATAAACGCAATCCTAATACAAGGCAATGGTGTAATTGGTGGATCTACATCCAATATCGAGGTAAAGTCCATCGAGTTTGGGATGCAATAGATGCAACGCCCGAGCAGAGAGGTATGGATCGGCCTTTCGGGGATCGTCTTAGCCAATGCCATGGTACAGGCTTGGATTGCTCATGCTTTACCTTTTGTCTTGCATCAATCGTGCAACGTATTTTCCAATGATGTCAAACTCTAAATTGACTTTGTCGTTTTCATTAAGTTCATGAAAATTGGTGTTTTCGAAGGTGTATGGAATTATGGCAACCGAAAATTGGTTGCGCTCGGAATTGAAAACGGTAAGACTTATTCCGTTGATGGTAATGGAACCTTTTTCAACCGTTACAAAAGATGGATTATTGGCGTATTGAAAGGTGAAAATCCAACTCCCATTGGCTTCTTCCTTGTTAATGAGCTTTGCTGTGGTATCTACATGGCCTTGCACAAGGTGACCATCTAGGCGTCCGTTCATTTGCATGCATCGTTCCAGATTTACGGTTGTTTGAAGATCCCATGAACCCAAATTTGATTTAGAAAGCGTTTCATCAATGGCGGTAACTGTATGGGATGAATCATCGCAAGCAACCACCGTTAAGCAAACGCCGTTGTGTGCAATGCTTTGATCTATTTTAAGTTGATTGGCAATAGGAGAGGACACGGTAAAGTGAACATTTCGGCCTTCTTTTTGAATGGCCGTTATCTTTCCGCATGCTTCAATTATCCCCGTAAACATCTTCTGCTTATTCGTTTATACTCGCTTTTAGATATTCACGATTCATTCTAGCTATGTTGCTTAACGAAATGCCTTTTGGACATTCCACTTCACAAGCACCGGTGTTGGAGCAATTTCCAAAGCCTTCGGCATCCATCTGATTTACCATGTTTAATACGCGTTCTTTGGCTTCCACCTTGCCTTGGGGCAGCAAGGCAAGTTGCGAAACTTTCGCTGCAACAAAGAGCATGGCCGAAGAATTCTTGCAAGATGCTACACAGGCTCCACATCCAATGCACGTTGCAGCATCAAAGGCTTCATCAGCATCGGCTTTTGGAATAGGAATGTTGTTGGCGTCTTGGGTGTTGCCGGATGTGTTAACCGAAACAAATCCACCGGCAGCCATAATCCGATCAAAGGCACCGCGATCAACCACTAAGTCTTTAACCACTGGAAAGGCTTTGGCACGCCAAGGTTCTATGTAAATGGTTTCTCCATCTTTAAACTTACGCATGTGGAGCTGACATGTGGTGATTCCTCGATCGGGTCCATGAGCCTCTCCGTTAATGTACATCGAGCACGATCCGCAAATTCCTTCTCTACAGTCGTGGTCAAAGGCAACAGGTTCTTCGCCTTTCATGATTAATGTTTCGTTCAAAACATCCATCATTTCAAGAAACGACATGTCTTCCGATATATCACTCACCGGATACGACACCATTGCGCCCTTCGATTCTGCGTTGGCTTGTCGCCATATTTTCAGTGTAAGATTCATAACCTTAGCCTCCGTTTTGTTTAATTCTAATTAATATCAACATTGAAATTACTTGTAACTCCTCGTTTTTAATTCAATGTTTTCAAATTTCAAATCTTCTTTATGTAAGGTGGATTTTGAAATGTCTTCGTTGTATTCCCAAGCCGAAACAAAGGCAAAGCCAGCGTCATCGCGAACAGCTTCTCCTTCATCAGTTTGATATTCTTCTCGGAAGTGTCCTCCGCAGCTTTCGTTTCGGGTTAAGGCATCCAAGGCCATGAGCTCACCGAGTTCGAAGAAATCGGCCACTCGCATGGCTTTTTCGAGCTCTAGATTCAAATCGTTGGTCTTTCCAGGAACGCGTACTTCTTTCCAAAATTCTTTGCGGAGTGCAGCAATTTCGGTCATAGCCTCATTTAATCCTTCAACATTACGAGCCATACCAACCTTGTTCCACATAATCTTGCCCAGCTTCTTATGGAAGTAATCAACCGACTTGCTTCCTTTGTTGTTGACAAAGTAATCCAGTTTTTCGCGAACTTCGTTTTCGGCAGCAACAAACTCGGGTGAGTCTGTGGGAATTTTACCGGTTCGGATGTCGTTCGAAAGGTAGTCACCTATGGTGTACGGAAGTACGAAGTATCCATCTGCCAAGCCCTGCATCAGTGCTGAAGCACCCAAACGATTGGCACCGTGATCGGAAAAATTAGCTTCTCCCGCGGCATAACATCCTGGAATTGTGGTCATTAAGTTGTAGTCCACCCAAATTCCCCCCATGGTATAATGTACCGCAGGGTAGATCATCATTGGAGTTTCGTATGGATTATCGTCTACAATTTTTTCGTACATCTGGAACAGGTTTCCGTACTTAGCTTCCACCACCGCGGCACCCAGTTCCTTGATCTTTTCTTTGCTTGGATTGTTGATGTGTTCGATGGCAGCCTTTTCACTGCCGTATCGTTCAATGGCCGATGCAAAGTCGAGAAAGACTGCTTCGCCCGTTTTATTTACCCCATATCCCGCATCGCAGCGTTCTTTGGCGGCTCTGGATGCCACATCACGTGGTACCAGGTTGCCAAAGGCTGGATATCTTCGTTCGAGGTAGTAATCTCGATCTTCTTCCTTTATTTCTCGGGGTTTTAACTTGCCCGAACGAATGGCTTCTACATCTTCCATTTTCTTTGGAACCCAAATTCTCCCATCGTTTCGCAACGACTCCGACATCAACGTTAATTTCGATTGATGATCGCCAGAAACCGGAATGCAGGTTGGATGAATTTGTGTAAAACACGGGTTGGCCATGTAGGCACCTTTTTTGTGAATCTTCCACGCGGCAGTAACGTTGCTTCCCATGGCATTTGTGCTTAAGAAAAAAACGTTGCCATATCCACCCGAAGCAATTACAACGGCATGGGCAGAATGACGCTCCAGTTCTCCAGTTATTAAGTTTCGAGCAATAATTCCTCGGGCCTTTCCATCCACCAAAACTAAATCGAGCATTTCATGCCGATTGTACATCTTGATGTTGCCTTTTCCAATTTGTCGACTCATCGCCGAATACGCACCGAGCAACAATTGCTGACCGGTTTGCCCTTTAGCATAAAATGTTCGTGAAACCTGAACCCCGCCAAAAGATCGATTATCTAACAAACCACCGTATTCGCGTGCAAAAGGAACGCCTTGAGCCACACACTGATCAATGATGTTGGCCGAAACTTCGGCCAGTCTGTGAACATTAGCTTCCCGACTTCTATAATCGCCCCCTTTAATGGTATCGTAGAAAAGTCGATATACGGAATCACCGTCGTTCTGATAGTTCTTAGCGGCATTTATTCCACCTTGTGCGGCAATACTATGTGCGCGCCGTGGAGAGTCCTGGAAACAAAAGGCCTTAACCTTGTATCCCAGCTCTGCCAATGAAGCGGCAGCGGCTCCGCCGGCTAACCCCGTGCCGATTACAATTACGTCAAGCTGACGCTTATTGGCAGGGTTTACCAAGTTTATATGGGATTTGTAATCCGTCCATTTCTGAGCAAGATCTCCCTTTGGTATGTTTGAATCAAGTTTTGACATGTTCTAACTACTTACTTATGAGGTTGTTAAATCAGTTATTTAGCTTAAACTACTGGGAAAAAGAAAAACTTCAGAGCAATACAAGAAAAACCAATTGCTATAACAATTGAAAAAATCCGACCAAAGCTTTTAATCATTGGCGTGTATTTATTGTGATTGGCACCAACCGACTGAAAGGCCGATTGAAAGCCGTGATCAAGGTGGAAGCCAAGTAAAACAAAGGCAAACACATAAAGAAATGCAAAAAGCGGACTTGTAAACAAAGTGGTAACCAGTTCGTAATCCGACATGCCGTTCATATCACCAAACTTCATAGTCCAAAACAGGTTTTTGATGTGAATCACTAAAAACAAAAGCACCAACATACCGGTAACAATCATGTTTCTTGAACTCCAATTAGAGTTGGCAGAAGGTTTGTTGGAAGCGTAGGCAATGGGCCGCGCTGCGCGATTTTGGATGGTAACTTTTATGCCCATTACAATGTGAACAATAAAGCCTAAGGCCAACACATACTGCATTACTTGAATAACCGGATTGGTGGCCATAAAGTGCGATGCTTCATTAAATGCCTCGGCGCTAAAAAGCGTTAACAAGTTGATGGATAAGTGAATAACAAGAAAAGATATCAAGAACAATCCGGATAATGACATGAATATTTTCTTGGCAATACTCGAGGTAGATGCACCCATAGATTACGAATTTTTAACTTTGAAGATGTTTCTCTAAATGAGCAACAAAGTTAGAATCTTATGGTTCTGCATAAGGCGATGGTTTTTAGCTTAGAATAGTTCTAAATTGGGGTTTATTATTGACCATAGAACAGAAAATGAAACATAACGGTACGGCACATTGCTGCGCATTAGGAACCTATGGAAATGTGACTTGTTCATTTACCAAAACTAAACCTTGGTTGATGATGCTTACATGCAAAAGGAGAGGAATCATTTTTAGGGCATCCAACGGTGGAAAGCAAGTTTTTATGTAGGCTCCTATTTTTGTACTTTGCGAGCATAAAATTGTTGGTTGGATTTTAAGAAAAAATATCTCCGTCTTTCTTCCATGTTAAGCATCTCGATGGTGCTCTTAGTTTTGAGTTTATTTGGCATTTTGGTAGTGAACGCTTCCAAGCTAAACAGCTACTTTGAAGAGAATGTCTTGCTCATACTTTATTTTGATCCCGATGAATCGGAAGAAAGCATCCAAGCCTCACTTCAAGACATCCTGGCCAAGCCGTATGTAAAACGGGCGAGCTATGTTAGCAGTGAAGACGCAGCTAAAAAATATGTTAAGGTGGTTGAAAAGGACTTTGTTGAAATTTTAAACGATAATCCGCTGCCTCCTTCCATCGAAGTTTTTCTAAAATCGGAAGCCATTCGGAACCAAATTGAAATTACTTTGGCGGAACTTCGATCAGTTAGTGGAGTACAAGAAGTGGACTACCAACGTGATTTATTGCAGCAGATTGATCGTTATAAAAACGTTTTGGGCATGGTGCTTATTGGAATGTCGATACTCTTAATTGGGATTTCACTCGTGCTCATAAACAGCAGCATACGCCTAACCATTTATTCCAACCGATTTTTAATTAAAAGCATGCAATTGGTTGGAGCAACCGAGGCATTCATCATCAAACCCTTCCTTCGTTCTGCTGTTGTTTCTACGCTCATAGCAGGAACTTTGGCTTTTGCGGGTGCCATGCTTTTATTTGGTATGATTGGCAGCTTTGTGCAAAGTGCGGTTTTTGATAATGCGGTCATAATTTTTAACTGGGATACGATTTCAGCCCAAATCCCAGTATATTCTATTTTATTTGCACTCGTACTTATCATAGGCTTTGCGCTGGTCTTACCCTCCACTTTTTGGGCTACCAAGAAATATTTGCGGCTTAAAATCGATGATTTGTATTGATTACGTACTTTTGAACCTTATTACAATAAAGAGATGTCATCTAAGAAAAAAATAAAATCAAGCGCACCAGCCGTTAAGGAAGTTAAAGAGCAAATGAGCTTTGACAAAGACAATTACAAATGGATGCTCATTGGCTTGGCAATTATTGCCCTAGGCTTCATTTTAATGTATGGTAAAACGGAAGATCAGTTTACTACCATGGCGCTGTTTGAAGGAAAGCTGAGCACGAGTACACACATAAAAATTACGGTTGCCCCAATTATAGTTTTGTTGGGATTTGCTGTTGAGATTTACGCCATCCTTAAAAAACCGGCCGTAGTTAATGAGTCTGTTTGAGGCCATTATTCTTGGCATTGTACAAGGATTAACCGAATTTCTACCTGTTAGCAGTAGTGGGCACATCGAGCTCACCAAGGCCATTTTTAACACCCAAATCGAAGAAGACCTTTTATTTACCGTCTTGCTTCATGCCGCCACGGCTCTAAGCACCATCTTAGTATTTAGAAAGGATATTATGACCTTGTTTAAGGGCTTGTTTCAGTTTAAGTGGAATGATGAAACAAAGTATTGTTTGTTCATTCTTATATCCATGATTCCTGCAGCCATCGTTGGCTTATTTTTTGAGCATAAAATTGAGGCACTCTTCGACAGCAACATCTTATTAGTAGGTTTAATGCTCTTGCTTACGGGCTTAATTTTACTTTGGTCGGATCGAGCTCCAAAAGAGCAAGATGCACCCCTTTCCAACAAAAAAGCAACCATTATGGGCATTGTTCAGGCCATTGCCATCTTACCCGGTATCTCCAGATCGGGTTCAACAATAGCCACGGGTTTGTTGTTGGGAATGAATCGAAGTAAAGCAGCTCGATTTTCATTTATTATGGTTTTGCCCCTCATTTTAGGAGCTGCGCTTAAAAAGGTGTTGGATTTTCAAGAAGCTGTAAATGAATCGATTACAACCGAATACATGCCGCTTTTGGCCGGCTTTATTGCAGCCTTCTTGGCGGGTTTGGTTGCCATTAATTGGATGATAAAACTCGTAGAAAACAGTGCACTAAAATGGTTCGCATATTATTGTTTCGCAGTTGGAGGCCTCAGCATTGGCTACCATCTGCTTTCTTAACGCTCCTTTTTTTAGGACTTACCAGCCTTCAAAGCTCGGCACGAGCTTTAGAATTCTCTTCGCCAAATTCTTCTTCCATTACAGACAGTTTAGAATGGATGTGTGATTCTACAAAGACCAAGATGGTATGTTACGGAAAGAATGATTTTGGAGAAGTTTTGGAAATTCAGCGTTTTAGGAATGGTAAGAAGTCGGGCACCTGGATTTACAATGACAAGAACAACAAGATCTTAAAAAAGGAACGATATAGAAAAGGAAGTCTACAAGGCACGTTTTATTACCGCGATGGTGAGATCATCAAGCACGTGAATAAGAAAGGAAAGGTGAAAAAGTTTAAAGGCTGTGGTTGTTAGCAGCACATTCCATTTTAACCTGAGTTCGATTCATATTTTGAATTCACAAGTGAAATGCGAGCTGTTGTATAAGAAATCCAATTAGCTTCGTTGAAATCAGTCGGTTTATAAATATACACCTTCCTGTTTTCGCCTCACTACTTGGGCTCTATCCAAATCTGAATTTTAAAAGATTAATCGAACTCAGGTTTTTAGTTCAGCCTAAAATGAGGTAGAAGCATGAAAACCGGAATGCTTACTTCATATTCCAATCCATCACTCAATCTTTTAACCAAATACGAACCCCACATCTTGCCAACTTCAGTATGCAACTCGCACCATGAATTGTACTCAAAAGCTTCACCCACCTCAATAATGGGGGTTTCGCCCACAACGCCTTCACCGGTAACCACCCGTGTTTGCCCAAGGCCGTCAACGATGTACCAATTGCGCCCCATTACCTGAATGGGTTCTTGGCCTTCGTTTTCGATCATAACGTCGTAGCTAAAAACATGATAGTCTTCTTCGGGCTCCGAAACGGCATCTTGATAAACCGAAGAAACGGTAACATTGATATTATGTGTCGACTTGGTGTAATTCATAGGGTCTTGTCAAATTGAACAAAATAATTTCAAATTGGTCGTACGCACTTTGTCATTTTTACGCACATTCTATCCGCAGCTGTATTTTTTACGTATCCTCAGCTGTGTTTTTCATGTGAAAATTTTTGGGATGAATGAGTTGTCGCCCCTACGGAGCTGGATTAATGGTTGGAATGAGATTCTTTACCAACCATCTTCATCTTGGTAACGTCTTAAATATGAACATAAAATTTGATGCGCATGAAAACGATTCGATTTATAACCGCCCTGTTTGCTATCGTAATGCTGATCCCAGCTTGGGCTCAAACCACAAGAATGTTTCGGTATGCAACCAGAAAGGCTTGTTTATCTAATTCGAGCTGGACTCTTCCAAAACCTTCGGTGAGCGGCTTTCTTGAATTGGGCAGGTTTCAAGCTAAATACAATGCCAAATCGTATGCAGGTTTTGCAGTTAATGTAGATCTTAAAAACAACCGACTGCATTTATTGGCAGGTGTTGATGAAGATAAAATATTCTATAATTCCGTATGCTACCAATATCATTTGGCTTTTTTCTCGATCCATTCGAGTTCTATGTTTACGAACAATGCGATAAAAAAATCAACGAAGCAATTTAGAAAATATGGTGGATTGTACGTTGGAAGTGAATTTGGAATACGTAATGATAATGCATCAAATAACCGTTCCGCTCAAAATTTTCACATCGGATTGGCCCTTATTAATTCGGATTACGATGCCCGTGCCAGTCGGTTATTTGTGCAATTTGGATTCGGCTTGGATTACACAGAGCATCCCTATCAAAATATACGCACTTCAGTTCGTTTTGGACTCAACATTCAGCTTTGTAGAAAATACATTATAACCTGAGTTCGATTCATATTTTGAATTCAGAACGCTTGTGGACAGTGAGTTTCGAGTAAAAATTTCGAAGACAGGGCGGGCCCTTTCGAGTAATTTTTACGATGAAAATCGCTTTTCACAAGTGAAATGCGAGCTTTTGTATTAGAAACCCAATTAGCTTCGTTGAAATCAGTCGGTTTATAACTATAAACCTTCCTGTTTTCGCCTCACTACTTGGCCTCTATCCAAATCTGAATTTTAAAAGATTAATCGAACTCAGGTTTATAGGCTGTTGTTTTCGCCCACAATGTTGGCGCAAAATTGGAACAACTCGTTTGTAATTTGGAAGTGGAGGTGCCTATTTTAGGCGTAAACCTCAATTCATTTAAATCCAACCACACTTTCCATTAATTTTGTCCAATGAACTTACCCTCATCCACCATAGAGAAAGCCGTTGAGCAATTGAGTCGATTCCCGGGCATTGGGAAGAAAACCGCCTTGCGAATGACGCTCTTCCTACTTAAAAATAAGGTGGAAGATGTGGACCGTATGGTGTTGGCCATCAAGGATTTAAAAGACAAGGTTAAGTTTTGCAGTCAATGCGGAAACGTGGCGGATCAAGAAGTTTGCACCATTTGTACCTCGGTTAATAGAGAAAAACAAACCGTTTGTGTGGTGAAAGATTTTCAAGACATTATTGCCCTTGAAAACACGGGTCAGTACTCGGGCATTTACCACGTTTTGGGCGGATTAATTTCGCCGATGGAAGGAATTGGTCCCGATGATATTAAAATCCAACAACTTCTAAATCGGGTAGAAAAAGAAGGAATACAGGAAGTAGTTTTAGCGCTCAGCGCCACAATGGAAGGTGAAACTACCGCTTTTTATATATCCCGTAAATTGGAAGGATCAGAGGTTAAAATTTCCGCCATTGCCCGTGGTATATCCGTGGGTGGTGAGCTTGAGTACGCGGATGAAATCACCCTGGGTCGATCCATTCAAAACCGACTTCCCTACGCAGCAAATCTCGGCTAATTAAAATCTTCTTTGAGCTTATTCGGCTGTAGGTGGTTTTGGCGGACGAGGCTTTCGGTTCTTATTCCGATTTGGATTAGGCCTTCTGGGCTTATCCGATCCCTCTCCAGTAGTGCTTTGATTTTGAGCCTGAGGCGTGGTTTTATTACCATCGTTTCTAGGTTTACGATTCGTATTTCGATTCGTAGAGTCTCCACCTTCATTGCTTCGGGCTTGTTGACTGCGTGGCTTACGGTTTCCACCGCCTTTTTTGTTACGCGAATTGTTTCTACTCTTACGCTTGCGTTCGGCATCCAATTCATCCATTCGATTAATATCTTGATCAGATATCAAATCAGCAGCAGGTTCATTGGCTTCCATTAAACTGAGTGCATAGTCTTTTACCACTAAGCTATCGGGCTTCTCACCATTTTTGTTAAGAGCAATAACTTCATTAACGCGCTCCAAATCAAGGGCATACCATTCCGTTGTTTTTGGAAAGGCAAACCACATCACACGTTTTAAAATATCAGTTTTTTGCAAGTAGGCACGTCCGTTAATCGTATCCAACGCTAACTTATCGTCGCGTGGAAACTCTTTCAATGCTTCCAAATACATGTCGAGCTCGTAGTTTAAACAGCACTTTAGGCGGCCACATTGGCCCGAGAGCTTCAACATATTGATGGAAAGATTTTGTTGTCGCGCAGCACTCATGGCTACCACCTTATAATCCGTTAACCAAGTGGAACAACACAATTCTCGCCCACATGAACCAATGGCTCCAAGTCTCGATGCTTCTTCGCGATAGCTCACCTGACGCATTTCAATTCGAGTTCTAAACTCTGCGGCAAAGCGCTTAATCAGCTCTCTAAAGTCAACTCTTCCTTCGGCGGTATAAAACAAGATCACTTTTCTACCGTCGCCCTGAAACTCAATATCACTGAGCTTCATTTCCAAGCGAAGTTCTATGGCGATGGTACGCGAACGTTCGAGGGTGGCCTGTTCTTTGGCCTTCATCTCGGTATACGTTTCCTTGTCTTTGGTATTGGCTTTCCGGTAAATTTTACGAATGGTTTCTTCGTCACCCGTTAGATTGGCTTTTTTAAGCTGGAGCCGCACCAACTCGCCCGAAAGCGAAATGTGTGCAACGTCGTGACCAAAATCGGTTTCAACTACAACCGTATCTCCGGTGTATAAGTCGAGGTTTTCTGCATTCCGAAAAAATTCTTTTCTACTTCCTTTAAACCGTACTTCAACTATGTTAAACGGCTGGTAATCCGTTGGTAAAACCATATGATTGAGCCAATCGTACGTGTTGAGTTTGTTGCAAGCCATGGTGCCACAACTTCCGTTGCTGCCGCAACCGGGCGAACACGAACCGCCTTCACCGTGGTTCGATCCACAATTTCCACATCCCATATATCTTTCTTAAAAATCACTTTATTTAGTTCGACTTTACCCGGGTTTCTCGGAACGATTGAGCAATTTGATTCGACAAATTTAAAAAGGTAATCTTTGGATTTGCGTTTCGCTCAATTTCTCCAATCGTTTTATTTATTTCGGTGTAAAGTGTTTCAATATTAACTATTTTTACGGCCTTTGAGAAATTCTTTATGAATTCCTCATCGTGTTCTCCGAGTCGAATTTGATAATCATCGATTGTTTTGTAGGCCAAACACTCGCGCAGCAGGGCCAAACAAAAACTTAAAAAGGCCTTAATGTTTTCTCGCCCCTTCGAACCGGCCTCATCCGACCACTTCATTATATCCAATTGCTTGCTCTGAAAAGACATACGCATCCAATCCCGAAATGAATCCGTAAACGTATGATCCGTGTTGTCCATCAGCTTATATGCTTCATTCAAATTGCCTTGCGACAAAAACGCAACGTTTCTTCGGTGCACGGGTTCCATATCCAAGTTGCTGAGGGCTTCTTCCACTTCACCAATACTCAGAGCTTTTACTTTGGTAATCTGAACTCTAGAAATGATGGTAGGCAAGAGATGATCCAAGTTTTCCGCCACCAAAATAAAATAGGTGTTTGCCGGCGGCTCTTCCAACAGCTTGAGCAAGGCATTCCCTTCTTTACCTAAGTATTCTGGCAACCACATTAATAATATCTTCGACTTAGCCTCGAATGGCTTGAGCGATAAGCCCGAAATAATGGCTCGCACTTCATCGCGCGAAATATTCCCTTGCTTATTCTCTGCTTGAATGGCCGTCATCCAATCCGAATAAATCATGTCGGGATGAGTAAGTACTTGCGTTCTAAAAGTTTCTATGTGATTGCTGGAGAGCGACTTGCTGGGAGCTTTTGCCGAAATAACTGGAAAAGAAAAGTGCACGTCGGGATGAATGAGCTTTGCATTTTTAACACACGCCTTGCAAGATCCACACGAATCTTGTTCCGTTTTATTCTCACAAAGCAAGTAGGCAATAAAGGCCAAAGCCAACTTTAAACTTCCAGAACCCTGAGGTCCTAAAAACAGCTGAGCATGCGGAATTTTCGAATCATTAACTCTTCTTCGCAAAGCATCTTTAAGCTCATTATTCCCTACAATCTGATTGAAATTCATTCGATCTTCTGCAAGCATCAAAAATACAATTCTTCAATGTTGGATTTGCGTTATGTTGAAAAGATGAAGTAAATATCCATTCGGCTTTCAACTGGCCTCGTAAGTTCGATGAAGATTCTATATTTTTACCCCCAAATTAAGAATTGGAATGAAGAAATTTCAGAGAATAGCAAAACCGTATCTCCTAGCCCTATTAACCTTTATTGCCGTTAGCACCCTTTATTTTCTACCTCAATTGGAAGGGAAAGTTGTGCAACAGAGTGATATTCAGCAGTTTAAGGGCATGGCACAAGAAACAATCGATTTTCGAGACAAGTCGGGAGAATCTTCGCTTTGGACCAATTCGATGTTTGGAGGCATGCCAACGTACCAGATTATGGCGGCCCAACCTGGAAACTTAATTACCTACGTTTCCAAGCTCTACTCGCTCTTTTTAACCCGGCCAATCGGATATTTTTTCTCGTTAATGCTGGGCTTTTACATAATGCTCTTGTGTTTTGGTGTGAAAAATTGGATGGCAGTAGTTGGAGCCATTGCCTTTGCCTTTTCCACCAATAACTTCGTTTTGTTCGACGCCGGTCACGTAACAAAGTTGCGTACCATTTCTACCATACCCCTTATTATTGGGGGCTTGCAGCTCTTTGTAGATAAGAAGTGGAAGCTGGGTTGTGGCGTTTTCCTACTGGGCTTTGCGCTGAACATTCATTCCAATCACTATCAAATGACGTATTACTTCTTACTCACCTTGCTCATTTGGGCCATTATTTACACAATTGATTGGGTAAAGAAAAAAGAATTTGCAACGCTCGGGAAAGCCAGTTTATGTGCCGTTGGTGGATTGCTGCTCAGTTTGGGTTGCAGCGCAGCCTTGCTCATCAATACCTATGTGTACTCGAAAGATACCATGCGTGGTGATCCAATATTAAAAGCAACCGAAGCCGAAGTGGTGAATACGGATAATGCTATGAGCAGCAGTAAGACTAAGGGTTTGAGTTGGACGTATGCCATGCAGTGGAGCAACGGAGTAGCAGATTTGGGGTCGGCTATCATTCCGGGTTTTGTAGGTGGCAGCAGCAACGAAATCATGAAAAAAGATGGCGAGGCGCATAAACTTTTTAAGCAAAGCGGTCAGCCTATGCGTAGGTCGGATGGACATTATCAAGGCCCATTGTATTGGGGGAACTTACCATTTACGAGTGGCCCGGTATATTTTGGAGCCATCATGTGTTTCTTGTTTGTATTAGGACTTTTTAATGTAAAGGGCAGCATAAAGTGGTGGATTTTAATCGTGGTGGTATTAACCTTTTTACTATCGCTTGGCAAGAATTTTGAAATGCTGCAGCGCCTTTTCTTCGATCATTTCCCAATGTATAATAAGTTTAGAACGCCAAGTTCGATACTCAGCGTTACCGCTATTTTCATCCCACTCTTAGGCATCTTAGGTTTAAAAACATTTATGGATGATGTTCAAAGCGGAAGCAAAGATAAAACGTTCGCCGCATGGCTCAATTTGAGAACAGCCGCTGTAATTACCGGGGGATTTTGCCTTTCTGCAGCCATATTTGGAAGTGCCGCATTAAACTTTATGGGGGCAGGAGATTTTGATGCAACAGGTAAGTTGGTGTACGACCAAAAAGTTATGGACGTCTTTATTGGTGAACGCAGATCGCTGTTTCAAACCGATGCCTTCCGTTCTGCCTTCTTCATCTTAGCAGCAGCGGGTTTGATGTGGGCCTTAGTAAAGAAAAAGCTAAAAACGGAGTATGTTTTGGCCGGGGTAGCCTTATTGGTTACCATCGATATGTGGGGTGTTGGTAAGCGTTATTTAGGCGAAAATTCTTTTGTCAATGCCAACAAGGTAAATCGAGCCTTTCAAGAACGTCCAGCCGATCAGCAAATCTTATCAGTAGAATCGAATCGAGGTGCATATCGAGTATTGGATTTAACGGGTAATCCATTTTCTTCTTCATATACATCGTACTTCCACAACTCTATTGGAGGATATCATGCTGCCAAGTTGCAGCGTTATCAAGACATGATCGACAACCACTTTAGCAAGAGCTTAAACTTGGGGGTAATGAACATGCTTAATACCAAATACATAATATCTGAAAAAGGCGAGTTGCAAACCAATCTACAGGCCTATGGCAACGCCTGGCTGATAAAGGGAATACAACCAGTTTCTACACCAAGAGCCGAAATAGACAGCACAGGAACGATTAACGTTCGCGATACTGCCGTGGTTAACGTTGCTGATTTTGAGGGTGTTAATGCAGGTAAAACGTATACTGGAAATGGAACCATCACTATGATGGAATACAAGCCCAACAAGCTTACCTACGAGTCGGAATCTGCTGAAGAGCAAATGGCTGTTTTCTCCGAAATTTGGTTTGGTCCGAATAAAGGTTGGAATGCCAGCATAAATGGCAATCCGGTAGATCACATTAGAGCCAACTATATACTCAGAGCCCTTGAACTTCCAGCCGGAAAGAACACCATCGTTTTCGAGTTCAATCCTAAATCGTATAAGCGCAACAATTTAATATCGTTGGCCAGCTCGTTGGCGGTAATTGTATTGAGTGTGCTGATTTTTGGAGGAGCTATCAGAGACGAATTGAATAAAAAAGAACCCCTCAAAGCGTAAGGTTACATGGTAGAGTTGAGTGTGGTAATTTGCACCTATAACCGTGCAAAGTGGATAGGGGAGGCCTTGAAAAGCTGTGTAAACCAGTCGCTTGACGTTGGACGCTACGAGGTCTTGGTAATTAACAATAATTGCACGGACGGTACCACGGCACTCGTGGATGCCTTTATTGCCGAGCACCCCAATACCCAGTTTAGACAGATTATTGAAACCAACCAAGGTTTGTCGTTTGCTCGAAACAAGGGCATTGATGAAGCTCGTTCCGAACTCATCACGTACATCGATGATGATGCTATAGCCGATTTTGAGCTTTTTGAACGAATTTTAGACCATTTCCAAAATCACTCAAACGTGATAGGGTTGGCCGGAAAGGTGATTCCGAAATTTGAGGGAACGGCACCCAAATGGCTCAACCCGTACTTGAATATGATGGTTACCTTGATTGATTACGGATCGCAATCTTTTCGCTGCGAAGGGAAGAAATATCCTCCGGGATGCAATATGAGTTACAGGAAAGGTGTTCTCAAACAGGTTGGTGGATTTAACAATGCCTTGAAATGGCGAGTGGATGATAAATACATTTTTAGGGAGGTTGAAAAGGTGTCGAAAGAGATATACTTCCTTCCAACATTAATGGTTCAACACAACATCGACGAAGAGCGAACCAGTGATGCCAACTTCGATAACTTAAGTCTTAAACTGGGGCACGAAGAACGAATTCGAGTAAAGGCAGAGTCGAAGCTTAAATACATTCTTAAGATAGGCGAATACAAGGCTAAGTGGCTTGCTAGCATTGCGCTCGGTAGTTGGTTTGCGATTAACGGTGAATGGATTAAGGGCCGATACATCATTCGTTTCAGATGGAAGGCTCTGCTGGGCTTGTTGAACTTTCAGCACTATTGAAACCCAACCCAGATCTTCGTTAGCGGCAATCGGTCGGATTGTTTCCACCAGTTAATGCTATAATTTTCAGAGACTTATTTGAGTTTCTGGGATGTGTTATTTCAAATGCTTTGTTGTATATTTCCCCGAACAAATTAAATATGAAAAATTCTCAGATCACAAATTGGTTATCGCTTGGATGCCTCTTAGCTCTGCAGTTATTTGGGTCGGTTAGTAAAGCCCAGGTTGGCAAGTATGTTGTTTTGAACGGAATCAATAATTACTACGAAGTACCCGACCATTCCAAACTCGATTATACCGGAAATGTTTTGAGCATAGAATGTTGGGTGAAAATGTCGTGCGATGATGGCGTAATTTTGTCGAAACAAATTTGCTCAGGGCAGAACGCATACTACCTACGGATTAATAATGGGGTGTTGCAATGGACATTTTCAAAAGATGGATATTGCAATACCATACATTCCTTCAAATCGGATTCTGCGTTTAATTTTGAAGACGAGTTTGTTCATATTGCTGTTTCACACACCAAGACCAAGGTTCAGTTATTTGTGAACGGAAAGGCAATTACCGGTTCGTTCACGCTCGGATCTTTTGGCAACGTTCACAACAGTTCAGAACCGTTGAGAATTGGCGCATATGTTGCCAAATCGGGAGCAAGGGCTATTCATTATTCCGGGTACATTGATGAGCTGCGATTTTGGGATATTGAGTTCACCGAATCGATGTTGCAAGCCAATATGAGTAAGTCGCTATCTGCCTCTACGTCCAACCTCTTTCTAAATTTAAGTATGAACGACAATACGTATGGGTCAAGCGCTAGGCTCGCCAATTCTTCTAGTCTTGGCAGCTCCTATAATGCGGTTGTTAAAGGATACTCCGGCAATTCTCCTTACACCGAAAGTTCCGAAACAACCAGCCTGCTGCAAGATTCTATCATTTCCTGCAATTCGTATGCTACGGCCACTGTTCAGGTGAAATATTCATCCGGCATTTTATGGTATGATGGGTCAACTTCCGTATCAAAAACAATTTGGTCAAACGGAACCTACACCGTTGAAGCAACATTGAATAAATGCAATGTTATATACGATACTTTTTATGTTGAGCTGTTTAAACGAAACTATGATTCGTTTGACAAGGAAATTTGTGAAGGAGACTCGTTTTTATTTAAAGGAACCTGGTATAAATCGGCAGGAAGTTTTCAGCAAACAGTATCGGGAAATGGGGCCGATTGTGACACAATCTACACCGTTACTATGGATGTTCTTCAACGCCCTACTCGTCAATTCAATGTTACAATTTGTTCCGGAGATTCCGCACAAATTTCAGGAATTTGGTACAAGTCTGCAGGTAATTTTCAACAGAATATATCAGCCAATGGCACAGGTTGCGACACAGTTTACAAGATAACGGTTCAGCTCAAAACTCTGCCATCAAAAAGCGATGAATTCTCTATTTGCGATGGCGATTCTATTCAAATCAATAGTTCTTGGTATAAGAACCAGGGCAATTTTCAACAAACCATCTTGGGCCAAGGCACACACTGCGACACCACATACTATATTACCATAAAGCTTTTACCAAAGCCGACCAAAAGTCTCTCATTTCAAATCTGTGAAGGTGACTCCATATCTGTTTATGGCACCTGGTATCGTTGGCAAGGCTTATTTGAACAAACGGTTTCGGGAAGCCTTGGAGATTGTGATTCAACCTTTTACATTGCAATTGGGGTCAAATCCAAAAGCCAAAGCGAGATCATCATTGATACCTGCCAGTTTTCTAAGATCCATTTTTTAGGACAAGAAATTTTTGCCGGATCGGAAAAATATTTTAAGTTTACCAACCACGTAGGTTGCGACTCCATCTTGAAAGTTAAAGTGGAAGCCAACAAGATTCTATACGGCAGTCAAACCATTGCTTCGTGTAGTACTGTTACCTATCTAGGCAAAGAATACGAACCTAATTCAACTACCAACATCGTGTTCTCCAGTGCGGAAGGTTGTGATTCTGTAGTTACCTTAAAAATTATCCCCGGCAATCAGCAAACCAGTTTTTTGGGATCCGACCTTAAAGTTTGCCAGCCCACAACGGCCTTAATCGGCTTAGATGATAAAACAACTTGGAGTACCGGTGAGGTGTCAAGGTCCATTGTTGTCTCAAAATCTGGCGCCTATTCGGCACGGTACAAAGCTGCGGATGGCTGTGAACACTATGATGAGATATTCGTGCGATTTATAGATAAATCCATGTACATACCATCGGCCTTCAGTCCAAATAGTGATTTACTGAATGAGTGTTGGAAGCCGGTGTTTGCACATCCTGACGAAGTTTCCGACTACAAACTTTACATTTACAATCGGTTGGGCTTGTTAGTCTTTGAAACCGATGATGTAAACGCATGCTGGGATGGGAAATACAAAGGAGAAACTTGCCAGAATACCCTGTTTTTATGGATTGTACAAGGAACGTCGATAGAATGTGGAGTTATCGATGAACGCTGTGGTTACATGCGAATCAATCGGTAGTGACGTTTGAATATCTCGAGCCTCAACGCAGCATGGTTACCGTTCCGCTTTGGTTAATTCTAAGATCGCAAGCCGAGTTATATCCTTCCAACATCCAGAAATAAACATCACCTTGCGAGTTGTCTTCTTGAACAATTCCAGTCCAACATTCTTCCGGGTCTTCAGTTGAAAAAATGCGTTGCCCATACAGGTTATAAATCCGAAATTGGTAGTTGAGAACGAATTGTGCACTTCCTCCAAGAATGGGTGCGAAGCACTCGTTGAGATCGTCGGAGTTTGGAGTGAAGGCATTTGGGATAAAGATGGCGACGTTGGAAAAATTTAAAACAACAGTATCCTCATAAGTGCAACCATCCGTTGCCACATGAAGAGCGGTGTACGCACCTGATATAGTGACCGTTAAATTTTTCGAAGTGATCGATCCATTCCACACGGTTTCATCACCCAAGCCGCTTAAAACAAATTCATTTGCACAAATGGCCAGATCCGGACCCAGAAAGTTATCGTTTCTTTCATCCGGAACAACGCGAACGGTTACAATCGAATCGCAACCTTGAGCACTTTGAAGGGTGATATCGTGCATTGAATTTGGCGGCAATCGCATTCCGGCGTAATCTAAAGTGTCGCACGAAACCAGAGATATGGTGTCCCTTAAAACTAAGGTTCCCAAAGCAAATACGGTGAGCGTAGAATCACAACCGGCAGCATTAAGGAAGTTGAAATTGTGCGAAGACCCGGCAGCGATCGAAACACCACCATAAATTACAACACCGTTTGGGCAAGTTTCGATCTCCAGCTCTGATGTTGAATTATTCAAAAATTGTACATCCATGGTTATCATGGTATCGCATTGATTGGATGAAAATAACGTATCGG
>JBLHHI010000062.1:0-19196 GCA_047614125.1 Bacteroidia bacterium
CGGATATTGAAGCGATAAAACAAAACATTGCTCAAGGCGCACCCGTGGTAATTGGTATAATGGTTGGCGGAAGTTTTATGACCGCAATGCGCGGACAGAAGTTGTGGGAGCCTACCCGTAGAGATTACAACCAAGGGGGCTTTGGTGGACATGCAATGTGTGTTATGGGGTACGATGATAACTACGCCGGAGGTGCTTTACAGATTATGAACAGCTGGGGTGAAGATTGGGGCGATCGCGGATTTTGTTGGATACGATACAAAGACTTTGAGCATTTCAACAAAGAAGCCTATGGCTTGTACCCAATGGGAAATGCCGAAAAACAAGATCCAACCAAACTTGCAGTAGAGTTTGGCTTAGTGTTTAATGAGAATGGCCAAAACATGAACATGCAACAAGTTTCGGGCAACTTGTTTCGCAACGTAAATAAAATTGCAAAAGGAACACGATTTAAGGTGGAAGTAACCAATAGCATAGAATGTTTCACCTATGTTTTTGGACAAGAATTGAATGGAAGTTCGTATGTACTTTTTCCGTATACATCAAAACACTCGCCTTATTGCGGGATTACTGGAACGCGTTTATTCCCTCGAGGTCAATCACTTATGGCTGACGCCGATGGCAATCGAGACCACATGGTGGTAGTGGTAAGCAAGGTGGAACTGAATTGGAATGAACTCAATTCGGCCATCAACGCGGCTCCCGGAACGTATCAACAAAAGGTGAATACCGCTCTATCCAGTGTTCAGATTTCAAATCCTCAATTTACCTCCGGCAATACCATTCGGTTCAATGCAAACATCACCGATAAAAAAGCGGTGGCCATGGTTTTTGAAATTGATAAGATGCCGTAGGAGTGCAATGCATTGCACCCCTAATTGATTATAAATTATTAAATAATGCCGTAGGGGTGCAATGCATTGCACCCCTACTAAATACGCCCCGTCGATCCCAATTCTAAGTTATAGCTTTGTCCCAGATGCGGGATTTCAACTTGCTGGAACTTAGCCTCCAGAAGTCCTTCCTTAAAGATCTTTTGTCGATCCAACTCTCCGTGGGTGAGGAAGATTTTCTTTAGCTTATGCCGATTCAGATTGTCGAGGTAGTGAAGCATTTCATCTTGGTCTCCGTGGGCACTGAACGAATCCAAAATTTTAACTTCGGCGTTTACGTTGTACTCTGTTCCAAAAATGCGAACTTCTTTATCCCCGTTTCGTATGCGGCCGCCTAAGGTGCCTGGTGAGCAGTATCCAACTACGAGTATGGTATTTCTTGAATCTTCGATGTTGTTGGCTAAATGGTGTTTTACACGCCCTGCCGACATCATGCCGCTTGCGCTTATGATAATGGCAGCTCCTTTATGATCATTAATGGCTTTAGATTGATTTACGTTTCGAACGTATTTTAAGTTTTTGAATCCAAATGGATTTGGATCTTCAATCATATACGTAAGTATTTTCTCATCAAAACATTCGGGATGCATGGTGAAAATATCGGTGGCGTTTACCGCCAACGGGCTGTCAACATAAACCGGAATTTTTGGCAGTTTTCCTTCGTTTTCCAGCTGATCGAGCATGTACACAATTTCTTGCGTACGGCCCACGCTAAAGGCTGGAATGATGAGCTTGCCTCTTTTTTCGACGCATGCGTGGTTGATTACTTCCAAGAGTTCTTGCTTGTTATCGGGCATGCCGCCGTGCTTTCTTCCACCATAGGTCGATTCGCAGATTAAGTAATCCACGTCATCCATGGCAACTGGGTCTTTAAGAATTGGGCGCTCAGGCCGTCCGATGTCGCCGGTAAAGCCAATGAATTTTTCATATCCACCTTCCATCTTAATACGCAGGTTTACACTTGCCGAGCCCAAGATGTGGCCGCTGTCTTTAAACTTAACCGAAATGGTTTCGCTTATTTTATACCATCGATCGTAGCCAATGCCAATAAATTGGTCAAGACACAATCGAGCATCATTAACCGTATACAAGGGTTCAACGGGTTTTAAACCTAAGCGCTCTTTGCGCTTGTTGAGGTAAACCACATCTTTTTCTTGAATAAAACCACTATCAAGGAGCATGATGGCCGCCAAGTCTCGTGTTGCGCTGGTGCAGATTACATCGCCTTTAAAGCCATCTTTACATAGCTTTGGAATCCTTCCGCTGTGATCGATGTGTGCGTGACTTAAAACGAGGTAGTCGATTTCGGTTGGATCAAAAAGCCACTCGTAATTGAAGTTTTCGTAATCATCTTCATACCCCTGATATAACCCGCAATCCAACAAAATTTTGGTGCCATCATCGAGGGTAATAAGGTGCGAGCTCCCGGTTACAGTTTGGGCTGCTCCACAAAATTTAACTTGTGCCATAGTGTTGTTCTTATCAACCTGAGTTCGATTCATATTTTGAATTCAGAACGCTTGTGGACAGTGAGTTTCGAGTAAAAATTTAGAAGACAGGGCGGGCCCTTTCGAGTAATTTTTACGATTCTGAATTTTAAAAGATTAATCGAACTCAGGTTATCATGTTATGCAAGGTTAGTAAATCTTTGTTAGTGTTTTTAGATTTTTGATATCCAAACAGAAATATTGGATGAACAAGTTTACATTTACATGTTGATTCACAATCCGGGAGTATGATTATTAGTGGTAATTTTGGGTATCATGAAACCTTCGCTGCCCATCTTTAAAATTATTCTAATCTTCACATTGGCCGGAACCGTTGGGATTTTAAATTCCTGCGGAGGCTTTGGAGACAATGGAGTCTGTGGTGACATATTTGCAAACTGGGAAGCCGAAAAGTCGCTATTGTTTCCCATTGACACCAATGCAAAAAACGACTTGGATACTTTGCAAGTTAATTTTATGAAATCCAGTTTTGGGTTGAGTATTATACATGAAATGTCGACGGTCTCCGTTGGCAGACCTTCACCCTTAAATTCACGTTGGCCTTCTGCCGCTTATGCCACTCCGCCCTGTCCTATTGAAGACATTGAAATAGATCCCATTACCTCCATTAACCTACTGTATCTAAACCCGCAAACCAATTCTTCCATTTTGGCAACACGTCACTTCAATGTTTTTGATGGATTGAAAGATTCCACCAACTTAGAAAACTTTCCAATTCCTCCAATTTGGTATTTGGAAAGCTTTCAGGTCTTTCTTAACAACCCAGCTTCCATGCCTGATACCACCCAAATCGTTATCCAAACAACTTTAACCTCAGGCAAAATATTGGCCGATACCACACGCGTATTGTTTTTTAAATAAAACGTGGTGCGGGTTAAATGTGTGCCGTGCATCATATCGTAACATTCCAACATTTGCTAATGAGGTGTCGCTCCGATGGAGGTTAGATTTGTGTTGAATTGATGATCTAATTATTGATGAAACCTCATCAGCCCAATCATAGAAATATGCCAAGCTCCATAGGAGCGAGACCTTATTATACGGAAAGCTCTAAACCAAGAGGTTGTTTAACGCAAAAAGGACACCCAAATGAGTGCCCCTTTCCTGTACCAAAATAATGTTAAGTCTTAAATATCTTGCTCAGAATTAATTAATCCGAACCGCAAATGATTCTTCTTTTCCATTGGGCATTTTGCCGTCAATAAGCACCGAACCTTTTTTCGTTTCAAGAATCTTAATTACATCTTGAGTTGTGTAAACCGTTTGCTTATCGATTTGTGTAATAACGTATCCTTCGGGTATATTCTTATCTTTCAACGGTCCGTTTTGCAAACTTTTTATTCGAACACCACTTTTAAGTTTTAGGCGGAGTTTATCTTCATGACTTAAGTTCTCCACCGTAGCTCCAAGAATCATTTTTGTCTCACTGCGTTTTTCGGCAACGATTTCTTTATCGCCATCTTTGCTCAACAAGGTTACGTTCTTCTCCAACTCTTTTCCATCCCTTCTCAACACAATTGAAATCTTATCGCCTGGGTGATATTTGCTAACGACTTCTTGCAGATCCGATGCCTTATTAATGGCGTTTCCATCAATCTTTAGCAAAACATCTCCGCCTTTAATCCCCGCGTTTGCGGCAGCACCGCCATCCATCACTTCTGGAATAAAAACTCCCTTAATGTTTTTCAAATCTTTTTCTTCGGCCAGTTCTGCACTGATATCTTGAATTCGAACGCCAAGAATTGCGCGTTTTACTTCGCCATATTTCAACAAGTCGTCGAGCACTTTTTTGGCAATGTTTACCGGAACGGCAAACGAATACCCCGAATAGGATCCGGTTTGAGAGGCAATGGCCGTATTAATGCCAATGAGCTCGCCACGGGTATTTACCAACGCTCCACCACTGTTGCCCGGGTTAACCGCTGCATCGGTTTGTATGAAGTTTTCGATGGCGTAATCACTGTTTTGGCGTAGGATGTTGATGTTCCTTCCTTTGGCCGACACGATTCCGGCTGTTACCGTGGAGGTGAGATTAAACGGATTTCCAACCGCTACCACCCATTCGCCAACCTTTAAAACATCTGAGTTTCCAAACGCTAAGAAAGACAAGTTCTTTTCTTCAATTTTCAGCAAAGCCAAATCCGTTTCTGGGTCATTTCCAATGAGTTCGGCCGAGTAGCTGCGCTTATCTTCCAACACTATTTCAATTTTGGAAGCATGTTCTACCACGTGGTTGTTGGTAACGATGTACCCATCTTCCGTGATGATTACTCCGGAACCCGATGCCTCTCGGCTGTGAGGCTGCTGATTTCGAGGGTTGTTGAAAAACCCAAACGGGTCGTAAATTTCTTCTTGGTTCTCGCTTGGTTTCATTTCCATGGTAGTTTTGATGTGCACTACCGTTGGTTTTGAAAGCTCGGCCACTTGTACAAAATCAAATCCGACTTGATCGGTTGTAGCCAGCTGATTGGTGAATTGCGCCTTCTGCATTTCTTCAAACGATTGATTCGAAGAGTTTCCGCTAAAAAAAGCCTTGTTCAATCCCAAAGCCACTAATCCACCAATCAAAGCAATTGCAAATAATCCTAAAATCTTTTTCATAAACCTCTTAAATTTTATACTGTTTTCGACGTTGTTAACATTTGCAAATTATATGCCAATCCACAACTTTCTTTTATAATATCGATATTTGTAACGCACGAACAACAAAAATTGCACAGAGTCATTTACCTTTCTCGACTAAATATCATTAACTATCTATAAAATGCTTGAATTCTTAAGGAACTCAGATTCACAAATGATTGGTGATATCAAAGCCGGCGATGAGCAAGCATTAGTGAATATGTACAAATCATATTACGCTATGGTTAGAAATTTTATACTCAAAAACAGTGGTACGGAAGAGGAGATTGACGATGTATTACAAGACAGCGTTATTGCCGTTTGGCGCAATGTAAACAAAGCGGAGTTTACTCTTACAGTTAAGCTCAGTACGTATTTGATGGCAATAGTTAAAAACTTATGGTTTAAGCAGTTGAAGAAGAAAAATCGGTTTACTGTGGTCGATGAATCCGTGCAAGAAAAAATTACGGCAGAAGATTCGAAAACGTTGGAAATGGATTTTCACATCATCCGAGATATGGTAAAGGAGCTGGATGAAACATGTATGAAACTCTTGAGTTATTTTTACTTCGATGGCTTTGATAACACAGTAATTGCCGAAAAATTGGGCTTTGCCAATACCGATACGGTTAAATCGAAGAAATACCAGTGCTTTAAAAGGCTGCAAACAGCGGTGAAGGAGAAATATAATAAGACAGACTTTTTTAATTAGTAGGCCGTGGACCAAGATCAAAAAATACACGAACTTATTGACAGCTACCTCCACGATGAGCTGGTGGGTCCTCCATTGGATTTAATGAAGCGACGCTTGCGAGAAGAACCCGAATTTAAGGTGCAAGTTGAAATGCAGCTTGCCATCATTGAAGAAATTAAGAATCAACGCAAGCTCCACCTCAAAGCTCTTCTTGCCGAAAAAAAAATTAAACGCAGAATACTTGCCATTCCTTCTCACCGTACCCTGAGCATTGCTGCTTCCATTCTTTTTATGGTAGCCCTTACTCTTTCTGTGCGCTTCTATATTTCTAACATGAATCTAACGAGTCAATCTGAAGAGAAAACCAGAGATTCTCAACAAATAGAAAAGGAGCAAATACAAAATGATTTGGCCAACGCAAATAATCAGGCCAAAGAAGAGGCGCCAGTAAATCCTGCTGAATCAGTTGAAAAGGAGGAGGTTAATAGTCCAGAGTTGGCTGTTGTAGAGGATGCCAGCGAAGATGAGGATGTTGCACGACTCGAAGAGTTGCGTGAGGCAGAAGACAAATTAAAGTCGGAAGGCGATGCCCCAAAATACGACGAACTCTTATCGTTTAAAACCCTTCAGGTTAAAAATCTTGCCCCCCCGCCATTGGTTTCAAAAGAAGAAGGTGAACTTGACAAAACGAGATCTACCACCGTAGTTCCAGCCACAACCAATGCCGGCAATGTCGAAAGCAAAAAAGATGAGGGTGCAGGCGTAAAGGCGGTCACTGAAGATGCCGAAACGGATGACTATGTTGGCAACGAAGAGGTTAAAGTTGCCAAGCGATTTGTGAAAATAGAGTATTGGAATTCGATAGTTGGGTTTGATGGATATCGATATGATGGTTCAAAGTTGCTCTTATACAACACGCGGTCCGATGCGCAAGTATCGATTGTAGAGCTTGATGGATTAACCTACTTGGTTCGCTCTGGCAAGGTGTATAAGTTGGCTTCTTCCTCCACTTATATTCGTTATGAGCAATCGATTGTTACCGACGCAAAGCTGATTAAAAAGATTAAGCCTTAACCTATCTTTGCCCTTCCATATGGCAAACATAAACTTCTTTAAATACCAGGGTACCGGAAACGATTTTGTAATGATCGATGGGATGAAAGATGCCGTAGATGTTAATTCACTGAATGTTCCTGCGCTTTGTGATCGCAAATTTGGCATTGGCGCCGATGGCGTAATTGTGTTACATCCGCTGGATGACTTTGATTTTAACATGGTTTATTTCAATTCGGATGGTACGCAAAGCTTTTGTGGAAATGGCAGCCGATGTGCTGTGCAATTTGCACATGACCAAGGCCACATTCAAACCAACGCAAGCTTCTTATCTACCGATGGATACCACAAAGCCGAGATTTTGCCAGATGGACGAATAAAACTCGAAATGCACGATGTGGAATACATAGTGTTCAATAAAGATCACTATGTTATTAACACAGGTTCACCGCATTATCTACAATTCTCGGACGTAATCAATCTGAAAAGCATAGTAGCCGAAGCGCAGACCATACGGTACAATGCCGGATATAAAACGGATGGAATCAATGTTAATTTTTTAGAACTTGGTAAGCTTCAAAATCAACTTCGGTTGCGCACCTACGAACGAGGTGTTGAAGATGAAACCCTTAGCTGTGGTACTGGGGTGACTGCCGCCGCTTTGGCCTATGCTCACCACCAAAATCTTGCCGACGGCAACCATGAAATACTTGTGGAGGCTGTGGGCGGGCAGCTTTCTGTGGAGTTTGAACTTGAAGGCGGCCGATATTCCAACATTCATTTAATTGGCTCGGCTAAACGAGTTTTTGAAGGAAGATGGTCAATTTAAACAATGCAACGAATCCATCCATCCAACCCACAACACAAATGGCATATTAATTGCGTTGATTAAAGTACACATGAAGAGCATAATTAAACATACGTCGCTACTTTTCATCGGCCTAATATTAGGTTGCACAGCCTTTGCTCAAAAAGATTCAATAAAACCCAAGCCGATTAAGAAAAAGGTGAATTTAGATTCGATTACTGTGGTGAAAATTGTAATCGATTCGGTAAACCACGATACGCTATGGATGTATGAGTTTGATGAGGTCTACATCAAAGACTTTTCTACCCCCGAACAACGAGAAGAATATCGCCGCTTGGTGTACAATGTAAAAAAGGTGTTGCCCTATGCCAAGTTGGCGGCCTTTCGCATTCAGATGATGGAAGACAATCTCTTGTTAATCACCGATCAAAAAGCAAAAGATAAATACATCAAAGAAACCGAGAAGTCGATTAAAGATGAGTTTATGGAAACTATGAAAAATGAGTTTTCCCGTTCTCAAGGCCTTTTACTCATAAAGCTCATTCACCGCGAAAGTGGTAAAACAACCTTTGAAATTTTAAAGGGGTACCGTGGCAGCATCGAAACCTTTTACTGGTCGGCTTTTGCCAAGATATACAGCGCTGATTTAAAGGTAGAATACGATCAGATCTTAGATTACCAAATCGAAAACATTATAGACCTGTATCACTTAGAATAAGAGGTTCGGATCCATTTCAAAATTAGTTCTTTCTAACTCGGCACAATATCTTTGTGGTATGAACAACGCTGCCCCTAAACTCGACATACTAGCCTTTGCTGCTCACCCGGATGATGCCGAACTGGCTTGTGCTGGAACGCTAATAAAGCATATTAAACTGGGATACAAGGTTGGTATTGTAGACCTTACACAAGGTGATTTGGGTACGAGAGGAACCATCGAAATTCGGGAAAAAGAAGCTGCAACCTCCGCCAAAATAATGGGCATTCACGCCCGCGAGAATCTTAAAATGGCCGATGGCTTTTTTGAAGAAACTCCAGAAAACTTGAAGAAAGTAATTTATGCACTTCGAAAGTATCGGCCCAGCGTAGTTTTTACCAATGCCATATCCGATCGGCATCCAGACCATGGTCGTGGTGGCGACTTGGTTTCGAGAGCTTGCTTTTTGAGCGGATTAGACAAGATTGAAACCTTTAACAACGGAAAAGCCCAACAGCGCTGGCGACCAGATGAAATTTACCATTACATTCAGTTTCGATATCACAAACCCGATTTTGTGGTGGATGTAACCAACGAATGGGAAACCAAGACCTCTGCCATCAAAGCCTTTGAAAGTCAGTTTTTTAACCCGAGTTCGGATGAACCATCCACAATGATTGCATCGGAAGATTTCTTAAAATTCATCGATGCTCGGGGTCGCGAAATGGGCGGAGCCATTGAAGTAACGTATGGCGAAGGCTTTACCACAGAACGACCGTTGAAGGTTGAAGATTTAGTGAGGTAGGAAGACTGCCATTTGGGTTTATGTTCAATTTTGTTGTAATGTAGTATTATGAGTTTTTTAACAGATCTATTAATCCAAAAAGGTTGGATAGAAATTCAACATGAATGGAAGTACGAAAAAGGGGATTGGGAAATTCAATATGATACCAGTACGTGGTTAATGATTGGAACAAAATCAAATGAGCAAATTTTTGACGTACACAACCCTGGAGAATTCGAGGCAATGTGAACCGCTAATCTTATAGAACATCTGTGTTCAACGGATGACGAAATTAGAAAGTTAAAAAGCTCAAAAAAATAAAAATACAAAATGATTCGACTCCTATTAACATTTTCAATTTTTGCATTACTTGCAGGTTGCAGCTCCACCGATAAAAAACAAAATGACATGGAAGTAAATAAAGACGAAACAGCAAATACACCTTCTGCAAAAGATACCACTCCAAAGGTTACCGGAATTGGTGGGATATTCTTTTATTCTGAGAATTTGACGGATACAAAAGAATGGTATACCAAAAATTTGGGCATTGAAATAAATGATTGGGGCTCATCGAGTTTCGAATCGCGAAATGTGAATAATCCAGAAGAGATAAATTCGCTGCAATGGAAACCCTTTAAGCAGGGCGATGAATATTTTTCTCCCTCCAAAAAGGAATTTATGATCAATTATCAAGTTCAGAACATTGAAGGATTGGTGAAAAAGCTCGAAATGAACGGAGTAACCATTCTGGACAGCATAGCCACCTACGACTACGGAAAGTTTGTTCATATTATGGATGCTGATGGAAATAAAATTGAATTATGGGAACCAACTCCAAGTGAATAATTAAGGTTGATCTCAAAGCTAAGTTTGCAAAAATGAAAAGCAAAAAACTAATCGCATCGTTGTCGGCCGTTTTGATCCTGCTGATGATTGGAGCTTGAAACCTGAGTTCGATTAATCTTTTAAAATTCAGATTTGGATAGAGGCCAAGTAATGAGGCGAAAACAGGAAGGTTTATAGTTATAAACCGACTGCTTTCAACGAAGCTAATTGGGTTTCTAATACAAAAGCTCGCATTTCACTTGTGAAAAGCGATTTTCATCGTAAAAATTACTCGAAAGGGCCCGCCCTGTCTTCGAAATTTTTACTCGAAACTCACTGTCCACAAGCGTTCTGAATTCAAAATATGAATCGAACTCAGGTTTGAAGCAAACCACCTTCGACAAATACTTCCGAAATAAAGAAGAACGCCGAATTTCAGAGTCCAAAAGAAGAAATCAATATTCAGCCAAATGACTTAATTGGAACTTGGGTTTCTGTAAAGCAAAATAAGAATGGAGTGGATAGCAACATCTTGGGAGTTCATACCTTGACCTTGAATGAAGATGGCAGTTTTCGCAGTTTTTACAAGCCTTCCAATCATAAGGTAGGCTCGTGGCGAATTGTTTCAGATACGGTATTTAGACTGCATATGAAGGCCGTAGATGATTACATTGTACAAGAACTTACTACAGCGTTCTAGTTGTCAAGTTGAATGCCAATACGAATTATGAACTTGTGATTGAGTATGAAAGGTAATACAAGAAATGAACATAACGCGCCACCACTCGTTTAACATTCTGATTTTAAATGAAGATGAATTGGTGTTAGAACTTGTTTTCTGATAAATTTCATCAGGATTCTGTGGAATATCATCTCCCTATGCAGCGTGTGGTTGTTAACTTTACAGCAAATAATAGATGATGAAAGAGCAAGATCCCGTACACAATATTATGTCAACTCACATCGTAGCTGTAGATGTTGACGAACGTCTTCGAAAGGTAGTAGAACTCAGGTTAAAGGCAAGAAAATCAGGCATTTACCGGTTATGAAAGATCGAAAGGTAGTTGGAATTATCAGCAGTACCGATGTTAATCGATTAACCTTTGGCAACATCTTTTAAAATCAGGACTCTGCGGATGAAGCAATATTGGAAATGCTTGAACTAAAGCAGGTTATGACCAGCAAACCCAAGGTGGTGCAGTCAACCGCATCCATAAAGGAAGTTGCAAAAATCTTTGCTGAGGAACAATACCATGCATTGCCCGAAGTGGAGGGCTCCGTGTTGGTTGGAATCGTTACTACTACAGACGTGATTCGTTACCTTCTTGATCAATATTGATGATTGATTTTTATGACCATCGTGATCAAAGTCTCGTTGACCAGTTCTACACAAAAATAAATCATTTCAGTTGAAGGCTTGATAACGAATAAAATTGTTAAAGAATCATCTAATCTTGAACAAGTGTAAACCCTTTTTTATAAATAAAACGTTGTCCGTTTTCATCCATGGCTTCGATGTGTAGGATGTAAATACCATTGCTCAACATCCTTCCGTTAACATTCGT
Source organism: Bacteroidia bacterium (assembly GCA_047614125.1). Lineage (GTDB taxonomy): Bacteria > Bacteroidota > Bacteroidia > NS11-12g > UBA9320 > JBLHHI01. The sequence goes on from JBLHHI010000062.1 coordinate 11,450, forward strand.
TCCATCCCAAACAAAGTAATTTTCGACACCCGTTAGGCCATTATTAACTGGGTGTGCCACCATTCGTCCGCTGGCATCAAAAATGCGAATTTGAATAGAGCCATTTGGGTTGTTCGGTGCGTAATCGATTAAAAGAAAATCGTTGTATCCATCGCCATTGGGTGAAAACGGATCTGGATGGATGCGAACATTGGAACGTAGTTTATTGTCCGCGATAAACTGAGAGTTTTGAAAGCCAGGAGTTGCATAATTCACCGCATAACTGGCTGATTGCCAATTTTCTAAATCCGAAGCAGGTGATGAATATCGCAAGCGCTCTAAGCTCACGCCACGTGAATTGGTTATAAATCCTGAGTGAAGCTCTTCATCATAATAGAACGATTCAAAAATGTTTGCTGCAGCATCCGAAATGAATACATTTCCAGCATCGTTGGGCAAGTTTGGAAGTTTGGAAAGTTGAATGAAATGTTGCCACGTAAGATTTGAGTGGGTTAAGCGCAGCGCAGCAGTATCAGAAGTTAATACCACAAATTCTCCGGGAAATACAAGTCGTGTAGTTGATGAACATGGAATGAGAACATCGATGTTTTCTTGATCGTCGAATGTGCCAAAGCGAAGATCTTTAAGATCCAAAACAAAGTTGGATGCATTGAAAATTTCAATGAACTCGGCACCTTCCGTATTTGGGTAAAATAGAATTTCATTGATGACCCAAAACCCACTTTCTGGCGGGGCTGCAAGTCCAAGTTTTATCCGCGTTTCGGGCATAGAATTGCCGCTGCAATCATGAACATTTTCAATCTTCATTTCGTAAAACATACCTTCTTCCATAATGAAGTTAAACTGAAGTTTTAATACTGTTTTATTCATCACTTGTGCCAAATTTGGGGACTCGTTATTGATCATAAAATCTTCAATATCAATAATATACGATGAAATATTCTCAGAAAATTGCAAAACAACTTCATTGCCGTTTTCGATGTAACCGTTATAAATACGGGGCGCTACTTCATCATTTATTGTTTGTTCAATGCTGTTTTTTTGACCCGGACTTCCACCCAACAGACTGGTTGAACTGCCCCAGTTTTCAGCTTCCAAACAAGGCTTAGATAGGTCAATCCGTTCCAAACTCCAACCTCCATCTTTCTTCCAATTTTCGGTGTGCCATTCTTCTGAATAAGCAACAAAATCAATTTCCTTTTCAACCTCATTTATGAGCCAAAGGGTGTCGGAAGCATTGTTTAAAGTTGGCAGCCCGCTCAACGGCAAAACATTCTCAAAGTCGGTGAACTCCGACTTAAAAGATTTATCAATCAGGAAAACATAGCTTTTGGGTGGCAATAATATATTCGGGAGATTAACCACCATGCTAGGATCGGAAATTGTCCAGTTTTCAAGATTTACATATTCATTGGATGCGTTATATAGTTCGATGTACTCGCGTTCTGGCAATCCGATGTTTGGAGATGGGTCAGCCATAAATTCAGAGATAAGCACATCATAGATCTCGGCTTTTTTGGGTTGGATGTGTTCAAACCGTATCGTAGAATCGAACAGCCTATTTCCAACCACATCTTTAACGTCGAATATTGTAAGCTCGTAGTTTTGAGTGGCTAAGCTTTGGTCGAAGTGTAAAACGATCGAATCTTGGTTGTGAACTTCTAGTTTGATGGGAGAACCCAGTTTGGGCTCCAAAAGAAAGTTTGATGATTGGATGGATGCCGAATTTATCGGCTCATTAAATTGAAGAAAAACCCGGTTGTTTTTCGACGAAATGCTTTTCAACTTTGGCGGCAACGTATCGTACCGAATGGGGCCAACATAAATCCAGTCAATGGCGTGTTTTTTGTGAAAGCTGGTGGTTGATTGCTTGATGCGAAAACCGGAAAACCCAACTTGGGTCATATAAATTGGATTGCTCAATAGAAGCGTATCGTATTGAAAACCAGATATTTTATATGATGATGCTCTTAAGTTCCAACGATTGCTAGAATCCAATTGAAGTGTAAGGGTGCCTGAAAAATTATGGGTTATGTTGGATTCGCTTTGAAGAATCATTCGTATGGGTTCTCCATTTTTTTGATGGTATAATGCCACTTCATCTTTGGTATTTCCAATGCGCAAAAAGAGCACATTGGACGTGAGCTTTAAATCTGATGAGTCTGAAAATAATATGAAGTCGAAGTAGTTGGTAGATGAAGTTGCAAAGTCTAGATCTAGGTTAAGTTCCCATTCCATTGCAGAAGATGATTTAATGGATTGAACTAAGCTGAATTCATCATTAACAATCGTAGAATTGGATTGAAGTTTGTTTTCAACCGTTGTAAATTTGTTTCGATCCCCGATCCAACTCGTGTTTATAACGTTTACGTTAAAACTGTCTTGAATAGAATTTTGTGAAAATACGGGATTGATAAAACTGCCTAACAATAGGCAAAGTGCGATGCTTATTTTGAATTTCATGATAACTTGGTTTGGTTAAAACGAAGTTAATTAAAAAATCAGCAAGGCCGAATGGTCTTTTTGCTTTCTATGTGGTCAAAAGATTTCCGCCAAAGGCGGACAAGCTATCAGAACCCTTCTTCGCTGAGCTTCGAAGAGATTCTTCTGAATGACGGTTATTGTTCGCCATTCTAGTGCTTCTGTGCGTCTTAAAAAAATGGTATGAATTACCCCGTGCTTCAGCTCGGGGCACTACTTCGAAACGCGAGAAAGACGACCATAATTATTCTGTGGCAAAAGAACTCAATTTATCCAGATCTTGCATCTGTGACTCGGCTGGAGCCAAGTTTACCTGCCGAACCTGTGCGCCGTGGCGTAGCTTGCGTGGCAGGCGAGTCCTTTTGCGTGAGGTCTTTTGCAAACGAAGACAATACGTCACAACTACCGCTGCAAAATCACCGTAGTATTTGCAACGCCATCTGGAGTTTGCATTTGAATGAAATAGATGCCATCGGTATTTCCAACTAAATTAAGCGTGGTTGAAAACGAGCTTCCCAACTTTTGCTCGGTTTGCGAGTAAATCAGTTTGCCATTTACGTTAAAAACCTGAATATTAACCTCACCTGCTTCATTTCCTTCAAACGAAAGATTGATGCTTCCACTCGTAGGATTTGGGTAACATTTGAAGAGTTTCACATCCGGATCAACCACACTCAAGTTTTCGATTTTAATAGTAAAAGTTGTGTCTTTTGTTCCGCAATCGTTTGTAACCGAGTGCTTAACGGTGTACGTGTCGTCCGATGTATACTTGTGAAAGATGTTGCGCGTAGTGCTGGTTTCGCCATCACCAAAATCCCAACTGTAACTGGTTCCATGTTCCGATTTATCAGTAAAGGTTACATCGCGTTTGTTTAAAACCCATGTTAATCCCATAATCGGATTTGGGTTAACGGATATTAGCACAGAGTCTTCAGCTGAGCAACCAACCGTATTGGCCACCACAACATTATAGCGCTTGGTTTCTTTTGGAGTTACGGTAATGCTTTGCGTTGTTGCATCATTAGACCATTTAAAGTCGACCACATCTTTGGTGGCGGCAGTGAGCACTATGCTCTTACCCTCGCAAATGGCGGTATCGTTTCTAACATCAACCTTAGGGATGGATGCCACAGCAACGTGAATGGTGTCGAACAAGAAACAACCGCCCGAAGCGATGCCTTTAACAATGTATTCTCGCGTGGTGAGCGGGAAGGTTTTCCAGGATGATGTTTTGGGGCCACTAATCCATTCATAAGCGTCCGCTCCACTTGCCGTCATGGTGATTTGATTCCCAAAACAAATCGAAGTATCGGCTGAAGTTGTAATGGTTGGGCCAGGAACTACGGTAACCTTAACAGAGGCATTTTCAGAACAATTAAAATCATCGATTACCTGTACAGTATACGTTCCAGTTTGCGATGGTCGTACCAAATAAGTAGCCGTCGCCGGTCCACCTGTCCATTGGTAGGTGGTTCCACCTGTAGCCTTTAGGTTTAATGGCTGTGATTCGCAAATGCTGGTGTCTTTTGTAATGCCGGGCGTTGGACTGCTTATGCCCACACGAACGTTCTTTTTAATCGAACAACCATTTGACGAATCAATATCAACGTTATACGTTTTGGTGGTGGAGGAACTCACATTGTAATTGGCATTAGCTGGCCCACCTTGCCACTTGTAGTTGTTATTTGGGGAGTTGACCCACAGCGACACCGACTTATTTTTACAGACGGTTGTGTCAGGGGAGATGGTGGCGGTTGGTAGTTGCTCAACAAAAATGTATTTGGAAATCTGTGCCGATTTGCCACAGTTATCCGTACCGGTCAATGTTATGTTAAATGAAGATCCTGCACTAACTTGGGTTGTTGGTAAGGATGGCGCTTTTACAACGCCGGTTGGTGCTTGCCAGGTATATTTCAAGGCTCCAGATGCTTCTGCCGTAGCAATTTCATCTACACATAAAGTGTCTTTTAAAGACATCGCAACTTTGAGTGGTTTTACATTGCCAAAATTCATTCGGATAAAAATTGTTGCGTCAAACCCTCCGCTTGATACTTCTGTCCAAGTTGTACCGTTGCCGTAAAAACAGGTGTTTGGATAGTAATACTTAAAGGTATAACCTAACGCCATGTTATTTGGGTTAATCTGTTCAACAGCTACAAAATATTTTCCGGCGGATAGTATTTGTTCGCATTCGAAGGGAGAAAAATACCACTGATTGTTGCCTGTTAACCTAACGGTTCCTTTAGTGGTTGCAATTTTAGATCCTGGAGCTGTTCCGCTATAGTTGTAGATGTGAACCTTAACGGAATCGCCTACATGTGTTGTACTTGCGTTGCACAAGAAAGAAATTGATCTCAACGTATCAGGTACCATTAATTCAAACATCTGACCAATTTGGATGGTTCCACCATTGGAGCCAATGCCCCCGAAATTGTTTCCATCCTCGCGCGCGTAAACGGAATCATTAACCCATTTTGGGATGGTTGTAATTGCGTTGTTGGTATAATCTGCGTCAGCCTCATTTAAGGTGAGGTTCACTTCAACTGAATCCTTAAGACTTTGTGGTTTGTATTTATTGGAAGATTTAGCCGTGTCAATTGCAAAGGAAGACAGACTGCTGAAAGTGGTTGAATCTATGTAAGCAGTTGCGGATGATTTTACCTTGACACCAGTAATCGAAGAACTGCCTTCATTTCGTAAAACTACATTTACCCCAAGATCTGGGCTGTGTTTTAAAGGAATTAAGGTGTAGGGTTGCTGGTCGAATAAAACGTGCTTAACAACGCCATCGTACTTGTTAGGTGTATACGTCTCAACGCTAAATGCATCAATGGCCATATCACTCAAAAAGGAAGTACCCATTTCAGCTCTTATACGCACTTGAACGCTGGATTTGTTTACATTGCCAAGTTTGGCAGTTCCTACGTTCCAGGTGTCACCTTGATTGCCAGAAATATGCCAAACTTCAATCCAAGATGTTCCATCAAAATAATCGATGAATAACGTGCCCATGCCTTGATCGCCGCGCATATGATAGGCTAATTTAACTTGATAATATTTCCCATCTGACAGATCGAAACAAGGGCTTAAAAGATTGGCTGTTGTACCATCGCAACGCCCAATTGGAGAAGGTTCTATGTAGAGATAAACCCCTTTTAAAGTTCCTGGGGAATAATCTTTTCCTATACCTTCTCCATTGGTCGAATCAGTCGATCCAGGCCCAGTTCCAATACTTGGGGTGCCTGAAGTGTCCGCTCGCCAATCCGCATTATCCGACAGGTCTTGCAACCATCCATCAGCGGTATCACCCGCCACGGCCAAATCACAACTTGCGTCGGTTTGGAAGTTTGTAAAATTCTCAAAGTTGTACGTATACGGAAAGCTTGAAATGCATTGAGCTTGGATATCCAAAGCACCAAAAAAGCAAAAACTCAAGAATAAAAGGAGGGACAAACGTGATTTCATATGGTTGGAATTACTAGTACTATGTGTGCAGAACGTCTGCAAACAAGGCACTATGTTACAACAAAATCAAATCCAAATCAAGTGAAAATTATTTCTCGTTGTTGAGCATATCCGCTGCGCCTTGCAAGGCTTCCACCTCTGCAATACTCAATTCGGGGTAAGAAAGACCCAAGTTTTTTAACCGATTTACAATAATGTTACTCACTGCCATGCGCATAAACCATTTATTATCAGCGGGTATCACAAACCATGGTGCATGTATGGCCGAAGTATTGCGAATGGCTTCTTCGTAGGCATGTTGGTATTTTGGCCAAAGCCCACGCTCTTTTAGATCGCCGTGACTAAACTTCCAATTCTTGTCGGGATTGTTAATGCGCTCTAAAAAACGTCGTTTCTGCTCCTCCTTACCCACGTTTAAAAAGAACTTTAATATTACAGTTCCGTTCTCTGCCAAGTGCTGTTCGTGGTCGCGTATCGACTTAAAGCGAGCCTTCCAAAAATTGGGTTTTATGTCGCTTTCTTGATCAATACCGGGGATCCGTTGTCCAACAATGTAGCCCGGATGTACTCGTGTAACCAGCACTTCTTCATAATACGATCGGTTAAACACGCTGAAACGTCCGCGTTGTGGCAAGGCCGCTTGATGCCTCCATAAATAATCTTGATCCAACTCGTGGGTGGTTGGTGCTTTAAAGCTTTGAACTAGACCTGCTTGTGGAAACATGTTTGAAAATACTGCACGTATGGTGCTGTCTTTTCCGGCAGCATCCATCGCCTGAAAGATGATCAACAGAGCATGTTTATCGCCAGCATACATCATGCGTTGCAGGTTGTGCAATTCTTCTTGGTCTGCGCGCATTTGCTTTGCAGCCTTTTTTTTTGATTTAATGGAATCGGTATAACCAGTATCGTAATCGCTCAGGTTGAAGTTTTTGCCGTCGTAAACTGCTAATTCTGAATCGTTGAGGAAGTTGTGCATTTTTTACTAGTTTTTGGGTTTATAGTTTTTGGGTTTATGGTTTATGGTTTATGGTTTAGCTATTTTTTTGGATTACGAATATACTAATAATCAGGCCTGGGTTATTGAAGTAGGTTTCGGGTTAGTTGGTTTTTGATTTACTAGTTTATGGTTTATGGTTGGGTTTTGCGGTAGGGTATAATCCTCCCCAAAAAAAGGGCCAAAGGTTAAGTTAAAAAACGATTACATTTAACAACCTAAAATGACAAAACAAACAAGACGCAAATTCAGTTCTGAGTTCAAGGCGAGAGTCGCTTTGGAGGCAATCAGAGAAAAGTACACATTGGCAGAGTTATCAAAAAAGTTCGAAGTTAGCGGAGTGATGATTTCGCGATGGAAAAAGGAATTTTTAGACAATTCATCAGCGGCATTTAACACCCGTGCATCCTCGATAGATACCGAAGATGTAAATGTAGAGAAGCTCTATTCACAAATTGGAAAGCTGAAAGTAGAGAATGATTTTTTAAAAAAAAGTTGCAAGAAACTGGGGATATGAGTTCACGTGTAAAATTAGTGGACAAGGGGCAATCACCACTATCTGTACGTAAACAGTGTGAGTTGCTTGTGGTTAACAGAAATAGGCTGTATTACCACCCCAAGTCAGAAAGTGAACTCAATCTACGTTTAATGAAAATCATGGACAAACACCTTACGGCACATCCTACGGAAGGCGTTCAATCAATGGTTTATTACTTGCGAGATTTTGACTATAAGGTAAATGCAAAACGCATCCGGAGATTGTTCAAACTTATGGGGAGAGAAACCATCTATAGACGAAAAAAT
>JBLHHI010000063.1:0-18288 GCA_047614125.1 Bacteroidia bacterium
CTACACATGCCAACGGTATTTACTTCTTGATTTTACCATCGGGACAAAGTGTGAAAGTGATTAAGAACTAAGTTCAACAAAATCAAATAAGAAAAAAGCCCTCGCAGAACATGCGGGGGCTTTTTTATGTGATCAGTGCTTAACAAAATGCCGATTAGGGCTTCTTACATTAATTTCTGATACCGCATAAAAATGATTCTACCCGTCAATAAATTATACGAATTGTGCATGCCTCCCGTCTTCTTAATCTTGGTCATCAACCACATGATGGGGTAGAGCCACATTAGTAGCATAGAAGTGCTTTGACGTTTATCGAACGTAAACTCAGCTCTTCCAAATCCAAATTTAACTCCCAGGTAGTCGTACTGGTCTAAGGTTAAAGATGCCACATGTTGCAAGCCATCGTAGTTTTTGATTTCCAATGGTTTAAAGCTGTAATAGAAGCCTGTAAATAAAAAACGAGAACGCGATTTTAAGCTCAAGATGTTGGGCGTAGAAATGTATACTGATCCCCCGGGTTTTAAAATTCGATTGGCTTCTTTAAAAAACACTTCATGATCTTGTATGTGCTCCATTATTTCCATGGCCACAATGGCATCGAAGGTATTGTTGGGGTAGGGGAGCGAAGCGGTTACATCGGCCTTTTTACACGTCATCTTGTCGAAATAGAAAATTTCCGGAAACAAGTCGCATGCCGAAACGTCGTAGCCATCATCAAATAGCTTTTTCGTAAAAGCTCCATGTCCTGCACCGCAATCCAACACTTTAACCTTCTTATTATCAGTGCATTGCTTAAAATAGGGCCAAAATGCCTGATGGATTCCGGGAATGGAAATAGGTACTACCTTGTGTTCGTTGCTCATGCTTTTTTACAATAAATTTATTTGATCGCCTGAGGTAAAGGTCTTACCAGTAGATTTAGGAGGTTCAGGTTTCTTTGGAGGTTCTGGATCATCTCCATTTTCATCGTCGCCATCGTCGTCATCTTCATCCGCGTTGTCTGTGTACGGAACGTCGTCGTCGTCGTTTCCATCCACACCAGCCACTTCCTCTACAATTTCGGCAACCAATTCTTCTTCTTCTTCGCCTTCCACTTCAACTTCTTGCAATTTCAAGAATTGATATGGAGTTACTTTGTTTCCAGTAGATCGCCACCCTTTCACGTCAATGAATTCTACCAAATCAACGGTTTCTTCTACCTTCTCCTTTTTATCGTTTTTAACAGTTAATAGAATTGTGGGCTTCTTTTTAGTCGAAATGAATATGATTTTGGAAGAGCGACCTTCGTTGATGAACAAAAATTTCTTTCCGATGGTGGTGGTTTCAATAACAAAGCGCTTTACGTATTCAACCTTTTGCTTACCATCGTAATGTATGCAAGTAATCACTTTATTTGGATTGAATTTCTCCATCAACAGTACGTTGTTGGGATCGTAGTGGTTCGTTAATTCGTGGTCGGAAAGTTCGTATTCTCCTGATTTGTAGATTACTAGAAGCAAATCAGCAGTCTGAAAACTGCCCATTAATATACCTCGACCATCCACGTTGAGTCTACCTATGGCTGGCTCGTACCAAATGTCTCTGCCACCAATGGTGCTTTGGCCTCTTTCTTTCAGGTCGATTTTTCGAATTCGATACTTTGCAACCGTATTGCCTTGCGAACTCCGACCTTTAATGGCCAAATCTGCGAAATTAAAATCGTAGACTTTATTACGCGCTTTGGCCAAGCCATGCAGCACAATGGTTACAATTTCTGCTTCGCCGTTTGGATTTGCTGTAAAATACTGAACCTTCGAGTCTTTTTCGTTTTTGCCAACGTTGTAGGCTTTATCACGGGTTATGGAAGTAACACTAAAGCGCTTCGAAAAGGTTTTTCCACTTACGCCATCGGTATATATGCAGTTGTAAACTTTGCGTTTATCTCCCTTACGCCATATATCTACATGAATGATGTCCTTTCCGAAAAATGCCTTGTCGCTCACCTTACTCACCATGAAGTCACCGTTTCTGGTGAATACGATTACATCATCAATGTCGGAACAATCGCAGATGAAAGTGTCTTTTTTCAAGCTGGTACCAACAAAGCCCTCTTCATAGTTGACGTATAATTTTTCGTTGGCAGCTGCCACGATCGATGCCTGTATGTTACCAAACGTCCGTTCTTCGGTGAGTCGCTCTCTTCCCTTGCCGTATTTATCCAACAAGTTTTTAAAATAGGCAATGGCAAAATCAATCAAGTTATCAAGGTGGTGATTAACCTCTTCCAACTCATCAACAATGCCTTGGAGTATTTCATCCGCTTTAAACGCATCAAACTTCGAGATGCGTTTAATTTTTATCTCCGTTAACCGAACTATGTCGTCGGTGGTTATATCTCGCTTCAAAAATTTCTTAAAGGGGTCCAATCCAGCATCAATGTTGCTGATAACTGCCTCCCAAGTCTCTGCTTCCTCTATGTCTCGATAAATGCGTTCTTCGATAAAGATCTTTTCGAGCGATGAAAAATGCCACTTCTCTTCCAACTCGTGTTTCCTGATTTCCAGCTCCTTACGAAGCAATTCAACCGTATTGCGCGTATTGATGCGCAGTATCTCGTTTACCGATAAAAAGACCGGCTTATTTTTGATAATAACACAGGCATTTGGACTAATAGACACTTCACAATTGGTGAAGGCATACAGCGCATCGATGGTTTTATCGGCAGAAACCCCTGCGACCAGTTGAATCTCAATTTCAAGTTCGGCGGCGGTATTATCTACTACTTTCTTTATCTTGATTTTCCCCTTGTCGTTCGCCTTAATGATCGAATCGATGACGGAAGTGGTGGTTTGCCCAAAAGGAATTTCGGTGATGAGAATGGTTTTCTTATCTTTTTCAACGATTCGAGCCCGCACGCGAACTCGTCCTCCACGTATTCCTTCGTTGTAATCCGAAAAATCCGCCATTCCTCCGGTAGGAAAATCAGGTTTAAGGTCGATTGATTTCTCTTTTAAAAGATCAATGCTGGCCTTAATCAGTTCTATAAAGTTGTGCGGCAAGATTCGAGTTGAAAGCCCAACCGCAATGCCCTCAACGCCTTGTGCGAGCAAGAGGGGGAATTTAGAAGGAAGAGTAATGGGCTCATTTTTACGGCCGTCGTACGATTTTTGCCACGAAGTGGTTTGTTTATTAAACAAAACCTCCAAGGCAAACTTGGTGAGCCGAGCTTCTATGTATCTTGGAGCCGCGGCGCTGTCGCCGGTGCGGATATCACCCCAGTTTCCTTGGGTGTCGATGAGCAATTCTTTTTGGCCTAAGTTAACGATGGCGTCGCCAATGGATGCATCTCCATGCGGGTGGTACTGCATGGTTTGACCGATGATGTTGGCAACCTTGTTGTACCGCCCGTCGTCGATCTCCTTCATGCTGTGCAGAATTCTGCGTTGCACGGGTTTAAGCCCATCTTCAATATTTGGAACAGCACGCTCCAAGATTACATAAGATGCGTAATCCAAAAACCAATCTTGATACATGCCCTTAAGTGGGCGTTCTGTTATCTCAAAAGGTTTGTTTTCTTCTAATTCTTCGTTTTCTTCCGACATTTTACTAACTACATCAATCCGATGTGGATTGGAACCAATGGTTTATATTTCAGCGGTTTATGCTGCCTTTAGCTCATCTTTACTCTTTGTTTTTGAGTTTTCTTCTTCAACTTCATCCTCTGTACTATCCAACTCAACCTTTAAGTTCTCGATGATAAATTCTTGGCGCTCTGGTGTGTTTTTACCCATGAAATATTCCAACAGCTTTGGTATAGAGGTTTCTTCATTAAGGATGATGGGTTGCAATCGAATGTCGTCTCCAATAAAGAAACCAAATTCATCGGGCGATATTTCACCCAACCCTTTGAAACGTGTTATTTCTGGATTGTTTTTTAATTTATTAATGGCCTTTACTCGCTCTTCATCGGAGTAACAGTATATGGTTTCCTTTTTATTCCGAACTCGAAAAAGTGGAGTTTCTAAAATATAAACGTGCCCATCTCGCACTAAATCTGGGAAAAACTGCAAAAAGAACGTAAGCATCAGTAAGCGAATGTGCATTCCATCCACATCGGCATCGGTAGCGATTACAATCTTGTTGTACCGCAAGTTCTCGATGTCATCTTCAATGTTTAGCGCATGCTGCAAGAGGTTAAACTCCTCATTTTCATATACAACCTTCTTGCTCAAGCTGTAGCAATTTAAGGGCTTTCCACGCAAAGAAAATACCGCTTGGGTATCCACCCTTCTCGATTTCGTGATTGATCCACTTGCCGAATCTCCCTCCGTAATAAATAAGGTGGTTTCGTATCGCTTCTCGCTTTTGACGTCATCAAAATGCTCTCGACAATCGCGTAATTTTTTATTGTGAAGGTTGGCTTTTTTAGCACGATCCTTGGCCAACTTTCGCACTCCGGCCATATCCTTTCGCTCTCGCTCCGATTGTTGGATGCGTTTTAGCAAAACTTCGGCAACTTTTGGATTTCGATGCAGATAATTATCCAAAGAAGTTTTAATGAAATCATTCATGAAAGCCTTCATACTGGGACCATTTGGCCCTACTTCACTGCTGCCTAACTTTGTTTTCGTTTGAGACTCAAATATGGGTTCTTGTACACGAACGCTGATGGCCGTAACGATGGAGGCTCGAACATCACTGGGCTCAAAGTTTTTCTTATAAAAATCGCGTAAGGTTCTAACGATCGACTCTTTAAAGGCGTTTAAATGCGTACCACCTTGAGTTGTGTGTTGTCCGTTCACAAAGCTGTAGTAATCCTCTCCGTAGTGGTTGTCGTGCGACATAGCCAATTCAATGTCTTCGCCTTTTAGGTGGATGATTGGATATCGCAATTGCTCTTCATTGGTTTTGCGGGTTAGCAAGTCGAGCAAGCCATTTTTGGAGTGAAATTTCTTCCCATCCAAGAATATACTAAGACCCGCATTAAGGTATACGTAGTTCCATAGCTGGTTTTCGATAAACTCGTGAATGAATTTGTAATTCTTAAATATTTTTTCGTCTGCGATGAATTCAGTTAAGGTGCCGTTGGGCTCGTTGGTCTTTGAATCCAAGTCCGATTGAAGAACACCACAATCAAATATGGCCTCTTTGCTCTGTCCATCGCGAAACGATTGAACTCTAAAATATTGCGACAAGGCATTTACGGCCTTCGTTCCGACGCCGTTTAAACCGACCGATTTTTGAAAGGCCTTTGAGTCGTATTTTCCTCCAGTATTAATCTTAGATACACAATCAACTAACTTGCCCAATGGTATTCCTCTACCATAGTCTCGAACTCGCACCGTTTTGTTTTCGATGGTGATTTCTATTTTGGTACCATTTCCCATTACATATTCATCGATGGAGTTGTCAACGATCTCCTTCAATAACACATAGATGCCATCATCGGCAGCCGAACCGTTGCCCAATTTTCCGATGTACATTCCCGGACGTAACCGTATGTGCTCTTTCCAGTCGAGCGACTTAATGCTTTCCTCGTTATACGTATTATTTTCCGCCATCTTTTAAGGTAAACTGAATCAACTGCCGAAATTAATGGATTCTTGTACGCTTGAGAAAGAAAGGGTGTGCATATTTATAAACAAAATATTGGCAAAATGATTGCCCAACTAAAGTTACCTGTTTTCAATGCGCTGCAAGTTGGATCAAAAACTAACTTTGCGCAGTGTTTGTTAGTGGGTTCTCCTTCGTTAAAAATGCCGTGAAACTTGATTATCCGGTGGTGGAAGCAATTCAGTCTATTTTACCACTTGTGGATGAGATGGTTGTAGCTGTTGGGAAATCGGAAGATGACACTCGTGCGGTTATTGCTGCATTGGGTCCTAAGATTCGAATCATTGACACAGTGTGGGACGAAAGCTTGCGCAGTGGAGGTGGAGTATTGGCCATCGAAACCAATAAGGCCTTTGATGCGGTGAGCGAGCAAGCAGATTGGTGCGTTTACATCCAAGCAGATGAATGCTTGCATGAAAAATACGTGGACGAAGTACGGCAGTATATGTTGGATAATCTTTCTGATTTGCAAATTGATGGTCTTTTGTTCGGATATAAACACTTCTATGGAAGTTACGATTATTTGGGCGACAGCAGAACCTGGTATCAGCAAGAGATTCGAGTTGTTCGGAACAACAAAAAAATACGGAGTTGGAAAGATGCCCAAGGTTTTCGAAAGGAAGGTAAGAAGCTTTACGTAAAGCGAATGAAAGCCGAAATGTATCATTACGGCTGGGTACGACACCCAAAGTATATGATGGCCAAGTCGGTGGAAGCCAATAAGTATTGGCATAATGATCAATGGATTGAAGAACGCTTTGATCCCGATAAAGAGTTCGATTACGCACAAATTGATTCGCTTAAACTCTTTGTTGGCTCTCATCCCAAGGTTATGGAAACTCGGATCGAAAAAGCAAATTGGAAGTTCTCACACGATCCTGCCCAAAAGAAGTTTGGATTTAAAACAGCCCTCTTGTATTGGATTGAAAAGCATACTGGATATCGAATTGGAGAACATAAAAATTACATTGAGGTGTAGGCTCAAAACTTTTCCATTACACATTTCGTTGTACCTTTGAAAAAGATTTAACTCAACATTTGATTCGTTTAAAAGCTATAGCGCTCTTACTTTTCTTTGCCGGAAGCATTTCGGGTGTTCAGTGTTCCATCGAATTTTGTCACGGTCAGTTTAAATCGGTAAGCATTGGCGTTGCCGATGACTGTTGCACGGATTGTTGTGAAGATGAAGACCAAGAGGGCGAAGATTGTTGCAACAACGCCGCCATTTCAGCAGAGCAGCTTGTTGCTGCAGGACTTAAAGCTGAAACGACCGACCATACGGTTTCAATAAGTTCTTTTGCAACATTGGAACGAAGCTTTAAAATTCATGCTCCAGTCGAATCAAATTTTAGCTATTTCAATGGCGTTGTAGATTCTTCTCCACCCATTTATATCTTTCTACAGGTTTTTAGATGTTAGGCCCAGCTATTTGACGGCGCAATGCGTCATTACTTTAACATTCTAAACATTTTTTAAAACCGTTCATGAAATTTATAGTTAAAACTTTTTTTTGGGTCGCCGTCTTTATGGCTGGATCCATGTCATCTCAAGCCCAGATAAGCGGAAAGGTGATGATACAAACTACCGAAAATGCCTATCCAGCCAACGATGCTTACATCCGTTGTATTTCAACCGATGAAGTTGTGATTGCCAACGAAAATGGAGAATTTATGATGCCCGAATGCGCAAAGGGCATGGGGGTTATTATCGCCCACGTTTCGGCAAAACTTGATACGTTCTTCATTGATGAAACCATCAAAGATGGGCATGTCTTTTATTTAAGCTCGGGCAATGAGCTCACCACAGCCACGGTAGAGAGCAAGCGCCAAACGTATGGCATTAGTTCGCTCGACGCTAAAACCACCATCAACCTAGGCGAACGTGAGTTTCAAAAGGCCGCATGTTGCAATCTGTCGGAAAGTTTTGAAAATGCTCCAGCCATCGATGTTAGCTTTGGAGATGCACTTACTGGAACTCGGCAAATCAAGATGCTTGGATTGGATGGAGTGTATACCATGATGAGCCGGGAATTTATGCCAGGAATTCGTGGAATTAACAGCTATTATGGAATGAGCTTTGTTCCGGCTGCTTGGATTGATGGAATTCAAATTACCAAAGGAGCGGGTAGTGTGGTAAATGGCTACGAAAGCATGGCCGGACAAATTAACTTGGAGCTTAAAAAACCCTATGGCAAAGAAGTTCGAATGTTTGATCAATTTGTTTCTGAATCGGGGAGGAGCGAAACGGACTTGATGGCCAATTTCGACTTGAACTCTAAACTTGCAACCTCGGTTTTTATTCGATCCGCCTTTCGACCAACTTCCATGGATCGGAATTCTGATGGCTTCCTAGACAATCCTTTAGAGCAGAAATTTCAGGCAATGAATCGCTGGCAGTTTAACTCCACTAAGGGCTATGAAGGCCAGTTTTCTATGACTTATACCAACGATCATAAAGAAGGGGGGCAAACCAGCTTCGTAGATGACAGCGATCCAGCTGCCTACGGAATTGACATTAATAATGAGCAATTTGATGTTTGGGCAAAATTGGGCAAGACGTTTAAAGACAAGCCCTATCAAAGCTTTGGCAGCCAATATGGATTCAGTACCTCATCCATCAACTCTACATACGGAAACAGTGCGCAATCCACACATTATAAGGCATTGGGCAAAACATATTATGTAAACGTTATGTTCCAATCCATCCTTAAAACAACCCTTCATAATTATAAAATGGGCGTTTCTGCCCTCCACGATGATTTACAGGAAACGTATCAAACAAAAAGCTACGATCGAAATGAAAGCGTGATTGGTGCCTTTGGGGAATATACGTTCAGTCCCAACCACGATTTCGACCTTGTTTTAGGGGCTCGTACGGATTACAACTCCATTTATGGTATGTCGGTTACACCGAGAATACACATAAAAAAACGTTTAAACAAAGATAAAACTACCATCCGCTTATCGAGCGGCATGGGACGAAGAACGGCCAACATTTACGCCGAACACCAATACATCTTTGCTTCTGCAAGAGTCATCAGCATCGATTCAACTGAAGCCAATTCTGCCTATGGTTTGAAGCAAGAAGTGAGTATTAACAGCGGAATTAGCTTGAATCACAAATTCAAATTCTTGTTATTTCCTGCTGAACTCATCACAGATTTCTTTTATACGCAATTCTTTAATGAAGTAGTAGTAGATCGAGAAGCAAGCAATACTATTTTGCCTGGCCCTGGGCCCTTTTTTAATGAGGCCAGGTTTTACAATATGGAAAACGGAACCAAGGCTAAAAGCTTCCAAATACAGCTCGACGTACAGCCCCGAAGAAGAACAGAACTTAGGTTTGCCTACAGAATGTTTGATGTTACTACGGATTACAAAAACTATGGCACGCTTCAAAAGCCTTTTGTAGCCAAGCATCGCGGCTTTATTAACGTAACCCAAAGTACGAGAAACAAGTGGCAGTTTTCCTCAACATTTCAAATCTATGGCCCCCAGCGAGTTGCCGGTGGTCAAATGGTGGATGAACTGTATGTTTCGGAGCAAACCCCGGTCTTTACCCTGCTTAATTTTCAGGTCAGTAAGGACTTTAAAAAGAACATATCGGCGTATATTGGCGTTGAAAACATATTAAATTATCGGCAGGATAACCCAATTATTGGTGCAAACACTCCATTTGCAACTAATTTTGATGCATCGATGGTTTGGGGACCGATTTTTGGAAGAATGGTATACGGAGGTTTTAGATGGAGAATTAAACGTCCTGAAAAAGCGTAATAATACGTACAACACGAATCTCCAAATTTTAAGAAATTATTAATAGAACATAAAATGAAAAAGAAATTAGTACTGCTGACACTATCAGCAATCATTTTCACCACAGCTTTTGCTAAGGTACTCACCACAACTTTTAAGGTAGAAGGCCAATGCGGCGAATGCAAAGAGCGCATCGAAGCGGCTTTAGATGCAGAAGGAGTAATCTTTGCCGAATGGGACGTCGATTCGAAGCTTTTGACGGTTAAGTACAACAACAAAAAAATAAGCTTGGATGACGTGCACGCTAAAATCAGTGCTGCGGGGTATTCAACGTCAAAGGTTAAGGCAAACCCAACGGCAGAAAAACTGCTTCCGGGGTGTTGTCAACCTGGAGGACATTAAGGTAAATGAGCAATTTGCCCAACCCTGAGGTGCTAAAACAAATAGTAACCGTTAAAATGCCTTTTGGAAGATTTGAGGGAAGATTGCTCTGCGATCTTCCCATTTCTTATTTGGAGTGGTTTAAGCGCAAAGGAGGTTTTCCGAAAGGAAGCCTCGGAGTTCAATTGGATACCGTATACGAGATTAAGTTGAATGGCTTGGATGAGATCATCTACAAGCTTAAAAAGTTGAAGTAATTTGTTAATAATCAAATGGTTATTATTTAATTCTCCGACGATGATTTGGCTGATCTAAACAGTAGAATCTAGCTGGGAATTAATCCCATCAACACAATTCCTTCCAAGACTAAAACATTGGATTGCGAAACTTGAAATACATCCAAACCACGAGAATACTTCGAGCAATAATCAAAAACGTATAGGTTCTAAAGTCTTTTAAAATTACTACCAATTAGCCAATAAGGGAGCCCAATATGGCCATGAGTAATCCAGCCAAGCTCACCATGGGCTCGTCGAAAATTACGTCCGGAAGCATTGACTTTTGTTTGAGTTCCGGAGCAAGGGCAAAACCCAAACTGCCAAAGGTTAAATAGGCGGCTAAGTAAGTCATTGAGTTCGCCATACTATTACTTTTTTAATGCAAGCAATACTCGCATATTTTATGAATATATAAAAGTAGGAAGTAAATACGCAGCCATTGTAAGATGCATCGGCAGAAATGAGCCAACCTAAAATTCTGTTAATTTCGAACAACCGAATTTGATCATTCATCAAGTACATCCTCTTCCTTAATACAGCAAGAGAACTGTTTCATCAATGAGCACAGCATTTCCATTAATGTCGGTGCCCGTTATTCTGAAAGGATAAACTCCGCTTTGAACTCGAACTCCTTTCTTTTTTCCATCCCATTTCTCTAATTGATCTGTTGTCTCAAAAAGTATTTCGCCCCAGCGCGTATAAACCACCAACCTATACTCAATTAGACCTCTCGAAACCACACCAAAACCATCGTTCAAACCGTCGTTATCGGGCGTGAATGCGTTTGGATAAAACAAAATGAATACTTCATCAACCCGCACTGATAGCACCAAGGTATCTGGACAACCATATTCGTTGCCAGCAATGAGCATAACAGCATAGAATCCTGTGTCGGCGTATTCATGCTCTGTGTTCACGTCCGCACTCTGTGTTCCATCACCAAAATCCCACATAAAAATATTTGCATCATCCGACAAATTTTGGAAGGTAAAAAATGGGTTGATGTAATCTGCATTTATTGGGTCAAATATGAAACTGGCGCGCGGATGAGGAACAATTTCTAAATAATCCATTTGAATCAAGGAATCCCTACAACCCAATACATCTTCAACTTCTAGTTTAATGGTATAGAAACCTGGATCGGCATAGCCATGACTTGGATTGGGTAGAGCTGAAGAAGAACCGTCACCAAAGTCCCAATTTAAGGACTTAACGCCAACGGAGCCAACGGATGATGTAAAGTTCACCAAGCGATCTGTACAATAAGGTGAAGGATTGATTGAAAAGTTGACGATTGGAAGTGAATTTACAACCAAGGTAAAGTTATCTTGGTTTGGTGTGCTGCAATTATCCGTGAGTGTTCCGATGAATAATGTTGTTTGTAATGGATTTACCAGCTTGCTAACTCCGCTTCCCAACCCTTCATTCCACAACACTTTGTATGCGCTTGGGATACCCCCAGAAAACGTAGGTTTGATATCAAAGCTTTGTCCATAACATATGGAGTCATCCTCCGGAAATATGATTTTTAAAGGATCTCGTACTCGAATCAAATGTGAGTCATCACCCGGCTTCGGGGTGCAACCATCCGAAACGGCTAGCTGAACGATTTCTTCTGTTTGGATTTTTTTTGTAAAGGTTTCCAGCTTACCGGCTCCAAGGTTCCAGTTGTAGGTATAGCTTGTAGTTTTTCCTCCTGTAACATCTACAGCAAAGTTTACAATTTCGCCATAGCATGAGGTGTCTTGGGCAAGAATTATCACTTTCAAAGAATCCAAAACTTCCACATAAATACTGGCCTTTGGCTCAAAGGCGCTGCAGCCATCTCGCAAGGTGACTTCAAAACTTTGAGATTTTAATGGTTGTACCGTTTGTTTGCTGTTTGAGGGCGTAGCATAACTCCACACGTAAATGTGGTTTCCGAGTTTTCCGCCATTGGTAGTAGTAATTAGGTCAACAAAAGTGCCGTAACAAATCGTTGTGTCTTTGTTTAATGCTATTGATAGAGAATCGCGGAGTTCAATCGTATAAAATGCCGTATCATTGGTATTTGTGCATCCATCCGAAAAGGCAATCCAATAGAAATGTTTGCCGGAGCCAACGGGAGCTACCGACATGGTAAAGCTTTGAGAAGGCCCTGCACTTGTTCCTGTGCTGGATGTGTACACAAAATCACCCAATCCGCCCTTAGGAGTTAAAGTTAGTGTTGTTGTGGTACCTTGGCAAAGTAAGGTGTCGGAGCTTTGTGTGTATGTTAAAGAATCCCGAACAAAAAACCGAAAAGAAATGGTATCCGTTTGCTGTGTACAGCCGTCTTGTATTGTAACAAATATGGTGGTGTCTGATGCAAAATTTGTTTGCCAAGGGTTGATGGATGTATTAAAAGGAAGCCAAGTAAATGTATAGTCTGATTGCATTCCGCCAGTTGCAGATGCTACCAAGATGACGTCTTCCAAGTAACACAGTGTTACATCGTTCATAGGCAGCAATTTCAATGAATCCAAAACGGTGATTTTGATGGAATCATATAAAAAGTTTTTCATGCACTCATCTGCAAAAATAAGGTAGATCACCGTGTCTCGAGTGGCAACAAATGAAATGGAGCTATCGCCTTTCGACCCATTCCAGACATAGCTGTAATCTTGCTTACTTCCACCACTTCCAACAGCTTTAACGGTTACTAAACTCTTGTAGCACACCGTTGTATCCGGACTAAGAGAAAGTTGTAAAGTTGGTCGGTAGCTGGTGAATTTTGCTTTAAAACCTGAGCCTTCCACATACGGGTCTGAGAAGTGGGTAATGGTAATTGCCCCCGAGGTGAAAAGTATTGGGTTGCCACCTTTAGGAAGGTTTTGGCCGGTATAACCTCCAATGAGCTTACCGGAAGTATTATATCCATCATACACATAAATCGAGTCGTATCCATCCTCGTAATCGAATTCTTGAAATACCAAAACACAGCTGTCGCTTCCAGCGAAATCTACCGTTAAGGTATCCCTTTTCACTGCTTCATAATCCAATTCGCCGCCATTGTCGTAAATAAAACCGTTGCATGCGTGCACTGTATTCCATGTGCCGAATGGAAGAAGAATTCCACTACAAATGTCGCGCAGAGAGTCGTACTGAATGTACTTCGCTTTGAGCATGGTATCTTTCGATCCGAAAAAGCAGCCGTTGACAACGAGCTTAACGCTGTGCGGACCAGTTGATGCATATGTATGGCTTGGATTAGGGGCTGTTGAAGTGTTTCCATCACCAAAACTCCACAGATAGCTGTTGGCGTTAACCGACTTGTTGAAAAACTGTACCAGCTGATTCGTGAAACAATATAAGGTATCTGCAACAAAATTGGCCTGCACCGAAGAGCTGTCGTACTCGCTTCCAACTCCAACAGCGTACCAAGCATTGGTTGTGGCAATTACTTCTTTGCTGCAGGAGCCGTACAAATCAACCGCCGATTGAATGGCGTAATATCTGGCCTCTGCATAATTCGAACTTCGGGTTAAATAGGTTGTTAAGTTTCGGTACGCTATTTGACCTGCCTTATGAATCCCCAAACTATCAACCGAATAGGTAGACCCGTTGTCGTTGGTGCCACTTCCACCTTCTGTGAGTAAGTAGAACCAAAAATTCTGAACCCCACTGTTGGTATGAACGCCACCGTTGTCTCCAGACCCCGTTCGCCAATACGTTCCTTTATACGTATCAGGATCGCCATGTGTATTGGGGTTGGCCATGTTTCTAATTCCATTTCCGCTGGTAATAATATCCTCACCAATGCGCCAGTTAAACTGGGTGGAATCGGCGTAAAACTCAATGGCATTTCCAAAGATGTCACTAAAAGATTCGTTGAGGGCACCGCTTTCGTACGAGTAAATTAAACCGGCTGTGTTGGTTGTTACTGCGTGCGAAACCTCATGCCCGCAAACGTCTAAACTGGTGAGGGGAAGAACACTGCTTCCATTGCCATCGCCATACGTCATTACTGAACCATTCCAAAAGGCATTCGAATAGTTCGAGCCATAATGAACATATGATCTAATTTTGGCCCCTTTGTCGTCGAAGCTATTCCTATTGAAGGTATTCTTGAAGTAATCATACGTCATTTCAGCTCCATAATGCGCATCGGTGGCTGTTTCATCTAAGTTAGTGTTGTAATTATTCCAGTAATTATCGGAATCGGTAAAGTCAACCGCAGCACTGTAATTTGAACCCTTTTTCATATCGTAGGTTTCAATGCCATTGCCACGCCCAGTTTCGCGCAAACGATAGGACGTTGGGCCAGTGCTATCAGTAGTTATGGGCTTTACACCTCTATATTTGGTGTTGGCCGAACCTTGAACATCGGCGATGTGCAAAAGATCTTCTTCGGCCCAAACCTCACCATTCACGGCATTGATGTATATGTCTTTGCGAATAAGAGGACTGTCTGCATTAATTTCAAAAACGTAACACAACACAGGCGCTAGTTTGAAGTCAAAATTTTGAGCGCAATATACGAGCGTGCCTTCTGGGAAATAGGTCGCATTTGAATCGTTCTTCCATAACTTTAAAACGATCTCTTCTTGTGGGTCATGCCATTTAAAACTTAGTGCAGCGCTATGCTCCAAGGCCGTATTTCGGGCTTTGGTTTTTGACCATTCTATTTCAGAATCGACCGGCTTGTAAATTACTCCATTTATGCTGGCCAACTTGTTATTAAAGTAGTGCGCTACCACCTCGCTTCCGACTACTTTATGGTGAGCATGGAAATGATAATATCTGATGTGAACATAGCCAATGGCGTCTATATGGCTGGATTTAATTACTAGGCTATCCAACTTGTTAAATTGCATGTTCTCCGTCATATAAACCATTAAATCAACGGATGGTAACATATCGATGGATGAGAACGCAACATGAAAACGAATCCCTTGCTCCGTTTCAAAACGAAGATGCTGAGAAGATGTTTGAGCAAAGGCATTCCCTGAATAAACAAGGGCTGTGAGTGAAAAGATCGATCCAAGTATCCTTGAAAATCTAAAGGTATTTATTCGTAGCTGCATAGGTTGCTTTCCATCCAAAGATAATGAGATATATTTGAAATTTGCCAAGCCGAACTTATGAGTCTTTAAGAACCAAAAGGTTGTCTAGATTCATTCAAGAAATGTGAATTCCTTTAGGCGCGATTAAAATAATGTCTTTAATCACAGAACCGTCTGAATTTGAAGTGTAGACTCGCTCTATGAAGGGTGTAGAGAATCCGCATTCGGTTAACGATTTTTCTAAGAAAGCAGCATCATGAAAATAGGTAAACAATCCTTCGCCTTGGCCTGTGCTCGATTTTATTCGTCGAGAATTGGTGTAATTTCCTTCCATGGTGCTCAAATACAGGATGCCTTTTTCACTTAAGAGATTATGAGCATCTTTCATTAAGTCAAAGGCCTCATTATTAGAAAGATAGGGGAGACCAAAACCGCAAATAATGCCATCAAAAACATCATTTATTTGTGAAATATGCCGAAGATCCATTTGTTTAAATTCGCCAGAAGGCACATTATTTTGGGCACGTGCGATCATTTTTGGCGCAAAATCAATACCAACAATCTGGGCTCGAAGCAAGTGGTTTTTTAGATATGAGGAGATGTTTCCAGGTCCACAAGCTGCATCGAGTATCTTGGCATTTTGAAAGGGTAGTAGGTCGCAAAACCGATTCAGCGATTTGGAGTATGCCGACACATTCATAAAGCGGCATTGATATTGACCAGCCGCTTCGTTGAAAATTTTCAGAACGTTGTTTGAATGATCCACCTTAAATCTTTGGTAAATCTAATCAACTTACATCAATTTGATAAAATCGATGGTTTCGGAAACCGCCATATCCAATTGGGGAGACAAAGTAGCTTCATTCCATGGATGTTTGCTATTGAAGGTGTGATCACCATCGTTGGTGATCAAAATTGAATGGCTCACAAACTGGTGAATTTTTCGACTGTTTGATATGGGAGCAACTGCATCATTTTCTCCATGAATCAGCAAGAGATTCTGATCCAATTCTGCCAATCGCTTGGTTAGATCAAATCGCTCTTTATTATCAAGATAGTCTTGCTTAAGCTGGTAATACAACGGATAACTCTGTCCAGTACGGCCATTTATCACCTCCGTCTTACCATCTAATTTCCACTTTTCGTCGGGAATCAAATTTAAGAATTTTTCTAAGTTGTATGCTCCCGACCAACAAATTACGTTGCGTAATTTATCGTTTTCAAGAATTGAAATAATGCTTGTGGCGGCACCTCTGCTGTGCCCAATAATGCTGATGTTTTCTTCATCAACATAGGGTTTGTAAATTTCGTTATCATTTACAAACCAATCTACAACAGCCTTAATATCAGCAAGTTCTTTGGATATAGAGTTTTGTCCAAAGCTTTCAGGGTCGGTAATGTCCAACAAATTATCGGGATGAACTCCATTGTGTGAAAAGTTCATTTTAATAAAGAAAATGCCAGCCTCCGCAAAGCGGTCGGCTACCAAGTTCCAAGGCCCCCAATCTTTAAATCCTTTAAATCCATGACAAAACAACACAACGGGCATGCTGCGCAAATCTGGATTAAAGCGAAGATCGCAGGAAATCAGGTGGTCTTCCGCGCCTAAAACACGAACTTCCTCTTTGAATAATTCAACCATAAAAGAAAAGCAGACTAACCTTTTACGAAGACCTCGGCGGCCTCAAATTTTTTGGCTTCTTTACCAACACGAATGATGGTAACCTTATTCATTACATCGCCGCCTTTAATACTGTTTACAACATCCATACCTTTAATTACGTGGCCAAAAACATTGTATCCACCATCTAAGTGAGGGGTTGCGGTGTGCGTGATGTAAAATTGGCTTCCGTTGGTATTTGGTCCGGCGTTGGCCATTGCTAGGGTGCCCGGCTTATCGTGCTTTAAATCAGGATGAATTTCTTGTTTGAAGTTGTACCCTGGACCTCCACCACCGTTTCCGGCTGGATCTCCACCTTGCACAACAAAACCTGGAACTACGCGGTGAAAGGTTAAGCCGTCGAAATAGGGCTCACCCATTTTTTTTGCTTCGTTTTCGATGGTTCCTTCTGCCAAACCAACAAAGTTGGCTACGGTGTTTGGAGCTTTCTCAAATTCCAACAAAACATAAATGTCACCTTTGTTTGTAGCAATCTCGGCATACAAACCGTCTGTTAATCCTAATTCTTTAATCAATGATTTTTCTTTTTTATCGGTAAATGAAACTGCTGTAAAAGCCAGTAAACTTAAAATCAAAATGTTTTTCATAGCATTTATTTGCTGCAAAAATATGATTTTGATTGCCGGTATCAAAGGAAAGAGGAGGCACTTTGGATGGAAACATCATATAGCTTGTTGAAATGCACTTGAGACCGAGGAAGTACGCCGCCATTTGTGTTAATTTGCCCCCTTTATATATGAAGATCGAAGAAGAAATTAAGCGGAGAAGAACCTTTGGGATTATATCTCATCCAGATGCTGGTAAAACCACGCTCACCGAAAAGCTATTGCTCTTTGGTGGGGCCATTCAAATTGCAGGTGCGGTAAAAAACAATAAGATTACCAAAACAGCTACCTCCGATTTCATGGAAATTGAGAAACAACGTGGAATCTCGGTGGCAACATCGGTTTTGGCCTTCGATTACAAAGACAAGCTCATTAACATCCTTGATACCCCGGGTCACAAAGACTTTGCTGAAGACACCTTTCGAACGTTAACCGCGGTTGATAGTGTAATTCTGGTAATCGACTGTGTTAAGGGTGTGGAAGCCCAAACGAGGAGACTCATGGAGGTGTGTAGGATGCGTAATACACCGGTAATCGTTTTCATAAATAAAATGGATCGTGAAGGACGCGATCCGTTTGAATTGCTGGAAGAACTCGAAGAAGAACTGAAAATATCGGTTCGGCCATTGAGCTGGCCAATTAATATGGGAAGAAGTTTTAAAGGGGTGTATTTGATGTATAATAAAACCCTCAACCTCTTTGAGGCCAACAAAGTTAAAAAGGCCAAGGTGCACACTAAGATTGACAACCTCGATGATAAAAAACTCGATGAACTGGTTGGAGAGCGCGATGCCAATCAACTTCGAGAAGATGTTGAACTCATCGAAGGAGTGTACGAGCCCTTTGATCAAACATTGTATCAAGAAGGTTTAATTGCACCGGTATTTTTTGGTTCGGCAGTTAACAACTTTGGAGTACAAGAATTGCTGGATACCTTCATCGAAATTGCGCCAACTCCATTGCCCAGACAAA
>JBLHHI010000064.1:0-18247 GCA_047614125.1 Bacteroidia bacterium
TTAGATTGGGCTTTAAGGTCAACCTCCTTTTTAATTGAATCCTTACAACCATTAGATGAAGTAAGCTTTAAAACAATGCTTTTTTTACCGGCATTCTTAAATAAGATCCTTGGGTTTTCAAGGTTTGAGTTGGCCTCATTGTTAAAGTTCCAGTTAATAACGGTATTTATTGGTGCAATGGGTTTATGGCCTGTAAACATAAAATCTGCAGGGGTTCTACTACAGAGCATACCAACTTTGAAATCGGCTTTGGGAGATTCAAAAACAGTGATTGTCTTTGATGTTGAATCAGGACAACCATTTGTAATATCCGCCACCAATTTTACCGTATATGTTTTTGGATTTCTACCATTCGGATACAGGTGTGTCGGCGAACTGAGCATTGAAGACCCGCCATCGCCAAAACTCCAAATGAAGTTGAGATTGCCTTTGGAAACACTTGATTGGTTGACAAAATATGCAGAATCAATTTCACAAACATCGGTCATCTTAAAATCGGCCTTCGCTTGCGCTTTTACTTGAACCTGTTTGCTTATTTTGTCGGCACAACCGTTACTTGAAGTTGTGGTTAATGAAATATTCCGACTTCCCAACTGGGTTAGTAATTTGGAAGGGTTTTGGAGATTGGAAGTTCCTTCTCCTTCAAAATCCCAATGAAAGGAGGTGGTGATGGGCGATTTGGATTTCGTTCCCGTAAAAACAAAATCGGTAGCGGTTCGGTCGCAACCGGATCCGAAACTAAAATCAGCTTTCGGGGATTCAATAACGGTGATAATTTTGGAAACAGAATCAGGAAACGACCCGCATTGGTCCATGAGGCTTAATGTCAGTGATTTTTTTCGTCCTTTCACCGGATAAATTGTATCCGACAAAACATTAAATGAATCGGCGGTTGAAAATAAATCACCATTTAACTTCCATTGATACATATAACCAAAACCTTCCCCACCCATCCCGATAGATTTTAATCTGATTGAATCCCCAAAACAAAGGGTAGTATCGTTTAAATTAAATTTCTCCAATAAGATATTCGCTTTTAAGGGGGGATTCACATTAACCATAAAGGTATTTGTATCTGAAGTACATCCGTTGCTAAATGTCAATTGAATTTGGAAGGTTTTTAATACGGGGATATTAATAGAATCAAGATTTGATAAGGTTTGATTGTTGGTTAAATCTACCCATTTCCATTGATGATTTTTGTCTGGAGTATAGACTGGCTTTGCTACCAGGATCAACTTATTTCCCATACATAATAGAGTATCTTTAAATTTGGATTGCATTAAACTTGGCTTTGATAAATGAATAATCACATATGCTGTATCCTTCTTCTTGGTGCATTGATCATCCAAAACCAACGCAAGTTTTTGGGAATTGTTCAAATCAATTTTTGGGATAAGGGCCAACGTGTCTTGTAATGCAAAACTATCTGAACTTTCTTTTTTCCATGAGCCTGATGATTGAATAGAATACCATTCCCAATGGTAGCTGGTTGAATCTCCACCTTCAAATTTGATGGGAATTTTTAAAAGGGAAGTATCACAAACGGCGGTATCGGAAAATGCGAAGGTGGCTTTAAGTGCCTTACGCATAAAGATTTCTTTATAGGCAGTATCCGGGGCTCCGCACCCACTGCTATCGGCAATGATGATTTTAAAGGTTGTGTCATTAGTGGGCCAAATCAGGGGTTGCCTTTGGGTGGAATCGCTCATGTTGTAATTGGGACTCCAAGTCCATTTGGTACCGCCATAAGTGCTGAGTTGAATGGTATCACCGATACAAACAAATTCCGGAGGGCCCGGGTCGGCCTTATCTTTGGAATAAATCAATAATCGCAATGTATCTTCTAAATAAAAACTTTGGGCTTGAGGAGAGTTGGATCGAATTCTAATCCGGTATTTTCCGCTACTTGCCACTTGAAACAAGGGTAAAACGCCTTTGATAGTCCCAGCATTTTTTGTTTTTAACCGGCCTAATTCCCGTTCTTTTCCGGTAAAATTCCCAAATTCGTCGCTGATTTCAGCAAAGAAAGTGTTGGTGTCTCCAAACTCGCCTTGAATGGTGTAGGGCACCGAAATAGAATCTCCGGCGCAAAAAGGGCCTGAGTTAACTTTCCCACGGTAAATGGCATAATCAAACGTTTTTCCGATAAAACAATCATAACCATCGGGATAGGCTTTAAAACTTCCCATTTTCAAAGTATCACCCACCCAAGCTCCCTGAAAATATAAATTATTCGCAACATCGGTTCCCATACTAGAAAAGGGGTAATAACTTCTAAAACCCCACAAAATATTTCCTCGGGCGTCCACCTTCAAATTGATTCCGTACCCATTAGGTTTGGCCGGATACTTTTGGCCATCAAATATTACATCCTGATAGTAGTGATTACGCAAATATATGGAAACGTAAAAAAAGCTGTCCTGAAAATTTGCCATGGAAGAATTGTAATTACGGGCGTTAAACCCGTTTGAATGAGAGGTGTCTTCCGGTTTTACCCAAATTGCTTTTCCCGTGGAATTATATTTGGAAATGAAATTATAACACCCAAATTTTCGGTTTTTAATCCAAGTATTACCAAACAAAGCCGAATCACCTACATAACTCCCCGATAAAAAAACAGTATTGGTGTCATAAGCCGCTATATTGGTAAAAGAGCTGTTTTTGCCGGATGCCTTCACCCAAAACCAATGCTTCTCATTTCCATTTTTATCCCAAATAAAAACAATCCCGATGTCATATTGGGGGTTGGTAATGGTTTTTCCGCCAAAGTAAATACTGGATTTTGGGGTTAAATAACCAACGGCATACACATTTCCGTTTATATCGGCCGAAATTGAATTTACTATCAGGCGGTAATAAGGTAAGGAGTTAGACCACTCAAATTTTTTCCCTGAATTGGAGAATTTAAAATTGATACTTCGGGAGCCGGTGCTTTTGGATCCCATAGTGGTGGTTGTCGATGAATCGTAAACTTTTACAGGTCCCGAATAAACAAGATTCAGGTAAAAATTATCATAAATATCAGAAACTATTAGGTTAGAAACGTTGGAAAGAGTTGTAATTTTTCCCACAATTATAGTAGACCCTTTTAAAATTTTACCCGATTGGTCAAATTCAATCATAAAAACAGCAAAATTGGAAGTTCCTATTCGTTTTAGTGTATCGGAACCAACCAAAATATCATTGGTTGAAGCAGCAAAAACAATCAAATTTCCCTTTTTGTTGAAAAGAGAACCCATAATAGAAAATGAACGACCCGAATTTAACGAAAAAATGGTCTTATGCCAAAGCACTTTCCCATTGGAATTTTGCTTTAAAATCAAACCCTTTGGTCTACTCGTACTATCATTTAAGGTGAATGTATCAAATTGGATTTGTTTGGCGAAATTAAAAGTAGCATATTGATTTCCAGAACTGTCAACCGCCATTGAAACTGGCCATTGAGCATTTTGTCCACCAAAAATATTCACCCATTCAAATTTTTGGGCATTCGCATTTAAGGCCCAAAACAATATGGGAAGAATCAGGTATTTTATGTAGGAGTTTTGATCAAATAACATCTTAAATTTGGTAGATAACATAACGAAGGAATGACCCATTCTAATTATGATCGTTTAATCGACTGGTATGCAATATAACTGGAAAACGGGTGAATCAAAGTTAAGGCATTTTGCCTGGTGATGGAGGCGCACAATTTGACTACAATATGGTAAAAGTTCCAATTAACGGAGTACATAGCAGATAGCAGAGCATTGCCGTTTAGAGAGGCTGTATCATATCATTTTTGTAAATGATAATTTAATCATTCTACCCTTCCCGTGCCCCAATCAGCCATTTGAGCAAAAGGCAAACCTTTGTTTTTTTTGAAGAGAATGTTGAAAAAAGAGCGCTACCGATTGTACGGCGATTTAATTTTTTTGATTCCAGGTATTGTGGTGCTGGTTTTGGGGTGAGTGAACTATTACTTGGTTTGGTTAGCCCTTATTTCACTAGTACGAGCAGTACCATCGATATTTAATTTTTTTTAATTTTGTTAATATGGCAGCTAAATCAGTGTATTTGAATATCGTTGCGATTTATCTGTTCAAACGAAATCATCGGTATGGACCCATCTCTAAATCCATATCACAATTTAACAATTGCATGCAATTATGATAAAGAAAATTCATCTTTCATTGTTTGCCGCCCTGTGGTTGGCCTTCTTAGTGCTTCAAACAACTTGTGCACTCGCCAAGAACGATAGTTTGGCAAATCTTGCCAGAATCTGCGTGTCTGCCAATGGTTTATATAATGGTTATGTAATCGGCACTTCCATTCAGTCTGAGTGGTTGATAAAGCATCTCCCCAATAAAGCACTTTCGTCGCATTGGTTCACTACGGGAATAGCCGGTTACCAAGATGCCCTTAGTGCAGATGACCGAGACCCCAGTGCCTATGTGCAATTGGGCATTACCCATTTGCTGAAAAGAAATGCTAATCATTTTGAAATGAGTTATGGCTTTTTCATTTATGACTTTTCAGACCCCGGCATTTTTCCTCTCGCTCATCTTGGTTACCGCAGACAAAAGTACGATGGTCGACTAATGTTTCGAATAGGTCTTGGTGTTCCATAGGCACTTCAAACGGGCTTTGGTTGGAGTTTCTAAGCCTCCTTTCGTTAATAACCGGAGTTCGATTAATCTTTTCAAATTCAGATTTGTATAGAACCCAAGTAGTAAGGCGAAAACAGGAAGGTTTATGTTTATAAACCGACTGATTTCAACGAAGCTAATAGGGTTTTATATACAAAAGTCCGCTTTACACTTGTGAAAAGCGATTTTCATCGTAAAAATTACTCGAAAGGGCCCGCCCTGTCTTCGCAATTTTTACTCGAAACTCACTGTTCACAAGCGTTCTGAATTCAAAATATGAATCGAACTCAGGTTAATAGGTGGAAGATTATAGTTTTTTTGAGTTGGTATGCAACAACGAACGCGAAGGCCAATTAATGCACATACAAGTATTTTTTTTACAGCATAGCACTGTTGCTAAGCACAATACAGATTGGGTACACCAAATATCAAATTTAGCAAATTTTGAAATGGGCGGTTTAATCAGCCTTAACTCCAAGATGACAAGTATGCTTCTGATGTTTTGTGCTATTACTTTTGACTCAGGCTTTTAAGAAATTCATCAGGCGACATTACCGGAAGAAGTGATTTTTTAAAATCTTTTCCGTTTCTGGTTATTATTATTTTACAATCAGATTCAGCAGCACTAAAATATTGAAGTGCATCCTCAAAATCTTTGAAAGAAGAATTTAAACCTTTTTCAATGGTATGCTCATCAAGAGAACAAATTTTACAAATAATTTTAAATTTTCTTAATTTCTCTTGGACAATTTTAGAATCTTCAAATTTGGAAAGTAAATAGTTGACCGTAGCAAATGAAAGAGGTGAAACAACCAACGTTAATTTATCTTTTTCTCCTAAAGTTGCGATTTTAGCTATTGAGTCATAAAAAGGTTTTCGCTCTCCCAAAAAGTCTAACATCACATTGGTATCTAGAAAAATTCGCGTACTCATTTATATTTCTCTTTTAAGAAATCTGAGTATTCCTCTTTATAATTTAAATCAGCGGGAATGTTAATTCCCGTAGCTATACTTTTGACAAAAGGAGAGATTTCAAAATCGGTTTCAATTTTTTCTGACGTCAGCGAATTCAGATATGCCTCGACAATTCGAGATAAACTTAGTTTTTTATTGGAGGCATATTCTTTTGCTTTTTCGATAATTTCCTGGTTTAATTTTAATGTCAACTTGGTGTCCATAGCTTTACTTGTACGTACAAATATAATATTTCAGTCCGTACAATTTGTCATTGGTAGTACATATTATTAATTGCACGGAATGGTCTTGCTAAAAGCTGTGGCCATGCCGCAGGCTGACGATCGTTTTTAGCGCATGTTAACCTTTGTTTATTTTTTTGTTAATAGATTATAACGGTTAACCAAAACCGACGCAGAAATATTTAACTTTTGCTCAAGCTCTCTTATCATATCAACGGTCAATCTTTTCTTTCGATTCAAGATTTCAGAGACTCTACTTTTACCTCCAATCAATCCAATCAAATCTTTTTGTTTTAAGTTCATATCTACCATTCGACTTTTTATGGCTTCAATTGGATCCGGAGCTTCAATTGGATATTCCTTATTCTCGTAATTTTCAATTAACAATGACAGTATTTCAGCTTCATCACCTTCAATAGAATTAATTGGAGCATCAAAAATAATTTCAAGTCTTTCCGAAGCCTTCTCGTAATCTTTTTCCGTTCTGATTGGTCTTATTTCCATTGTGTTTATTATTAACCTGAGTTCGATTCATATTTTGAATTTGAAAAGATTAATCGAACTCAGGTTGTAATATCATTTGGAGAGTACCAGTTCGCATTTTTAGCTGTTTCATACCAGGTTTTAAGGTATTGTTCAGCGTCTGTATGTTTGTCCCAAAATTGTCGTAAAGTTCTTTTAGCTACTATGCCCTTCATCTCAAATCGTCTTCACAAAAGTACGACCTGGTTCTCAAAAAGAGAACAATTGTTGTGTTTTTTCTAATCAAGGGTAATATTTTGCCAAACGCTAAGATATACTTTTAATCCATCAACAAAGATGAGCTTGCCTGTTCTTGGATTTGGGATTTAGTAACCTTAGCGCGGGTTGAACATCACAAGACCCCACCTTTTTATCTCCCAATTTGTTCTTGCTCGATCGAAAAATTCTTTGGTTCGGACTTTGTTGGCATCAATGTACACTTTAAATACAGTGCCATCCTTTTTAAACACTTCTATGTACGAGGCATATGTCAGCGTCGAAACTAAATCAACCGTTTTGATTGAATCAATTTGCGCGTATAATGCTGTTGAAGTCTCGTTTTCCTCATCACTAATCCAATACGAAGCCAGACGCTTGTTGGTTATAAAATTGCCCGATTTCTCAACAGTATATATTCCATGATTTGACGTGAAAAGTTCGATGATTTCATCGCTGCCAGGAGGAATAATTTTATTGATGTAATCTAAATCACCCTCCGTTAAATTGCCTTCGTTCTTTCCTAAATAGCCACATGAGCAAAGGCAAAGACTCAGTAAAATAAGTATGTGAAACGCTATCCTTCGTGTCTTCATATTGCCAGTCAAAAAGAAGTACGTGCATCTAAAACCCTACTGCATCGTATACCGCAGCGAAATGCCAAAGTCTGTTAAGGCCGTACGATAGCTCTGTGAGTTTTTAGGATCGTTGATGTTGCGGTTGTAGAACATACGGATGTTGGTAGCGTCGTTGATCTTGTAATCCAAGTTGGGTCGGATGGCAATCATTCGGGTACCTGCTTGAGCCGTATTTATATTATTCTGAATGTCTCTACGAACTGTAACTCCGTCGCGGATGGAAAAATCCATCCTAAAGTTCAAGTTATTCTCCAAATACACCTTTCTTCCTTTCACCCTAAGAAAGGGAAGTTTAATGCCCTTGGTTACATAACCCGCTCCAATAACCCATTCTTTATTAGCTTGTTCGATCATTAAGAAGGTGTTCATAAAGAGCGTAATATTCCGATCGCGCTTGTGCTCCAACTTGAGCGTAAAGCCATTTTTCATTGTTACGTCAATACCAAGCAGTGGCGTTAGTCGCTCTACCAAGCTAATACCTTGCTGGAAGGTGTATTTGGCATACAAGGCACCAGTATCGCTTATTACATCTTGACCGTATTTAATTTCAGAAACATAGCTGTTCATGTTTAGCGTTGAGCTGTAAGCATGACGAATGCTGATGTTAGAGAAGTATTCATCCAAACCAAACAAGTCTTTTAAACCGTTGTAACTTATGTTCCAGGCCGGTATTGGCAACCGTTTGAATGGATTTAAATCTCCACTCTTGCCATCCTTGCCGCTGTAGGCATTTATGAACGAATACAACATCACATCTTGTTGTGTTTCTGGGAAGCCCATTGGAAATCCCGTTTCGGAACTAATGCTGCCTATGCTGTCTTGATATCGAAGGTTGCCCTCGCTCGAAAGCTCTTGTTGCTGTAAGCGCTTTGCAATGTCGAACCGATTGTTTTTGAATTGATCAAAGGCATCCGACTGATAATTGTTATCGTAATTCCCACTCTTTTCAAAGGCTGTTTTCCAAGAAAAGAATGAAATGGAGTATTGCCCTACTTCATTTAAGCCGTAGTCGTTAAACTCCCCTTCAATTGGATCGAATCTAAAGTTACTCGAAACCGTGGAGCTCGTACGTTTGTTTACATC
Organism: Bacteroidia bacterium; assembly: GCA_047614125.1. Lineage (GTDB taxonomy): Bacteria > Bacteroidota > Bacteroidia > NS11-12g > UBA9320 > JBLHHI01. Next base: position 8,290 of record JBLHHI010000064.1, read on the forward strand.
CAATTGGATTCTAAAATTCTTGAACGGTTCTAAGGTTGCCTTCCCAACTAAGTTAACACCCGTTAATTGCATGAACCGATTGTTCTGCAGGGTATCTCGACTTAAGTATCCATCGCGAGCTAAGTCGTATCGAATTTCGGGGTCTTGCATACCAAGGATAAAGGGCCAAGATGGGGTGGCCAAATCGAAGTTGTGACCTAGGTATTGAATTTTTTCACTAAAGCCCGGTAAGGTGGTACCATTCGTTCCCGTATAGGTAACTTGAACCTGCTTTAACATCATGAGGAAATTGCCAAGTGTTTTGCCAGCGACGGTCAGTTCCTTCTTCTTCTTTTTCGCTGCATCTGGATCGGCATCCACGGCATCTGGATCGGCTGATTTGATGCGCTTTGGCGGAGGACCAGAACGCATAAACTTTCGAAGATATTTCGATTTGTTATAAAATGATGTGAAGTTAAAGTTGGTATTAAAGTTAATGGTTTGACTGTTTTGGATGGTGTTGCCAATTTCTGGGAACGTTGGCGGAGCGAGGGTCCAAGAATAATTGGCCCCATATTTAGCCGAAGCAGTTATCCAATTAAGGCTTTTAATCTTGTTAAATGGAACGGTGTAATTCACATTAATGGTTTGATTAAAATTCCGCATTGTACCCAATTTAAAGAAATTGTCGCGGATGGTGTCTTTTTGTTGCTCAGAGTAAATTGCTCCAAATGGCTCTTCCACCCATGCATCTACATCGCTGTTATAATCCAACTTTAGCGTTCGCATTATATTCCAACGAGCGCCGTATATCCGCTTCATTGTGAACGACTTATCATAGAACCTCGGCACAATGGCATCAAAATCGTCGTTGCTTCTATTTTGCATTTCGCCGTACCTGCGATCCACATCAAATTGCATGTTTAAACTTTGAGGAACCAACCCAAGATTGAAGTCTTTAACAAAGCTCAACTTCTTGCTTTTGATCACCTTTTTAAACGGCTCCCATGGTTTAGCGCGTGAGGCAAAGTTGTAGGCCAAACTGGCGCGATGCGTGTTGATGAAATTCTCCTCAACAATCTGATTTCGTCGATATACTCGCTGGAAAGAGTAACTCGCATTTAAGTTTTCAATATCCCACGGCCGCGACTTACTGGCGCCAGTTTTGTTCTTTTTAACGTTTGTGAAATTTAAACTGTACCGGCTGGTATAATCTTGTGAAGTCTCTTTTACAATCTGTTTTTGTTCAGGCGACTCTGCAGATCGAACAGCTTGTTCGAACAAGATGTCTGGGTTTAAAGGATAAAATTTCGGGTTGATGAAGTTTTCGTTCCATCCAATAAACATCGGTATCGTAATCCCGTATTTTTGAGGAAAGAACTTGCCAAGTTCGATGTTTGAAGAAATATCGTACTGGAAAGTTTGATCTAGGTTTCGCTCGTTTAGGCTCTTATTAATCCCACCAAAACCAATGGTTTGATAGTTTCCAGATACATTTACCCGGGCAAAATCCGCCAACTTGGCAACCATTCTGGCCGTAGCGGCCCATCCACCCTTATTCGAGATGCCTGTTACGCGCATCTCGTTAAACCACACTTCGGCACACAACTTATCGGGCGAAGTCCCTTCTTTAGGATTAAGCACGCCTAAAAGTATGGATCGAACTTGGCTTAAATCTGGCAGTCCAACAACTCGAATGATGTGGCCATTGGGTAAAATGCGCTGATGAGTTGCCGTTTTGCTTCCAGTAACGGTTTCTCGTTCAATTTTTAAATCATATAGGTCTTGCAAGGCAAAGTCCATAAAGTTGGCAGTTGGCCAAATTTCATTCTGAAGAACCGAACCATCTCCCGTAATTTGAAGCGGCATGCGGTATTCATAATAATTGTTTTCTAAGTCGGTGCCAACTCGTATAAAAGCCCATACATCTCCATGTTGAAGATTGTCTCCTTCTGCGTGTAAGAACATTTTAAACCGTTCATAATTCCGAATGTCTAATTCCGTTACTCTAAAAGCTCCTCGAGCATCCCCTTTTTCCAAACCGCAAACCCTCAATGACAGCGATTGCTCATCTTGCTCTACTTGATTGGGTTGGGTTGGATCCAACTCTCGAACAATGCCCGGAGGTTCTACGTATTTAATTGGAATTCTTCGGCTGTTTTCAAAAATGTTAACGGTACTCACCACAAACTCAACCGGATCGGATGGATTGGGAGGTGTACCAATGCTTGGTGGATATTTCAAGCTGTTCTTATATCGTCTCCAATCCGCTCTAATAAATTGTAAACGAACAAATCGCAGGTTCAAGCTGTCTTCAAAACCGGTTAAAAACATTCGCATAAAACGAATGGATTTAAAGTTTGTAATGCCCCCAATTTGCTTATCAAAATCACGAATGGGCACTTTGAGTTGGTAGTATGTTACACTGTCAGGCTTCGCACCCTTATCTTCACGTTGAGAATATACCGTACGTGCATCGGTCACATAGCCGGTTCCAACCTTTAATTCATCTTGGCTCAGTTTTATTTTGTATTGGAAGTATTCTTCAACTTGATCTAAGGTGTTGTCGCCATTGATGTCTTCATCATCGGGCACAACCGTAACCGATTTAGGTGTTTGATCTTGCAAACGATCTAAGGTAGAGTTTCCATCTACTTGGCAGTAATAGCGATAACGCTCAAGAACCCCAGTTTGATTTTGGTCGTATTGTTCGTCTCTATGAAACACAAAGTTATCGCCCGATGGATCTTGCAAGGCATTTTGATAGGCAGCAGAAGTAGACCCAAATTTTGCTTCAACCTTTTTGAGATATAGGGTATCAAAAAAGGTTATTTCATTTTCATCACTTAATCCGTCCAACCCAACATCTTGCAGTGGCCGTGCATTTTGGTCGTTGTCGAAGCCATCAATTATTGGGCTTACAGATCCAACCAAACCGCACGAAGTTGTTTCAACGGGAAGGGTAGAATTGCCCGTTGGCAAAGCATTTTCAGCCGATTTTTTCTTATCTGGAAGTACATCTTCCGATACGCTTCCTAAGTTGATATAAAGGAAACCCTCATTTCTTTTGGGTCGGTTTTCATACTTTTCATAGACAAAGGGATCCATTACCCATATTTCCAAGTAGTCGTAATTGGATGCTTCAAAGTCCGTGTTTTCAATCCTACGAGAAATACCAGCCCAGTTGTTTCCTGGATCAGACAAAGTGCCGTCAGCATTTAAATTGTCAACCCCGTAATTATAGGGTCCACGTAAGTTTGGATAATAGGCCAGGTCTAAGGTTGGCAGGGTGGTAGGAGTGCTTTGTTGAATGTTCATGTCCGGAAACACCTCGTTAAAAGGAAGGGCACGAACAAAGTGGTGCGACCGTTGAATTGGGTCGTTTTTAAGGTGGGTAGGCATCAGGTTACCCTGTGCATTTTGCAAAATGGGATCGATGGTATACCAAGCCAGAAGCGCCCGTCGATTATTCTCTCGCTTAATGTTTATGTTGTTGGAAGTGGCAAACGGAAACAAATCGGCTTGATGTTGAGGTACACTGGCCATCTTCCACTTCGACTGTGTTTTGAGATCAAAGGGAATTTCGGCACCTTCAAAATCGTCGATGAAGGAAGTTCCACGCTCAGCATCTCCGATGCTCAAGGGTTTATGCGGAATTATTTGAGCAAACTCCCACGAAAGGGCAATACTCGATTTCTCTTTAGTTTCGATGAAGGGAAGACGATCCACCATTTTGGTTAGCATTCGAGATTCGGTTTCGTACGAACCATCAAAGCCCCAAATGGTATTTAATAACGGCTCTTCACCAATGTTTGTTTTTGGCGTAAGCGGGCGTTCAGTGAGGTGTAGAATCGTTGCACCTAATATTAATTTATCCGAATGCTTGTAATCCAAACGAGTTCCAACCAGCGTTTTTTGCTGCATGTTAAACAACGAGTTGCTCTCGCACGATGCCTTAATAACAGCACCCGAACCCAATACTCCTTCGTTTATAATGGTAACCATACCAATGGTATAATCCACGATGTAATCGCTTCCTTCCGAAAGCATACTTCCGTTTGCTGTAACTTTTACAGATCCCCTGGGTACGTTAAAACATTGGAGGCGAATTTGGTTGCTTGACGAACCTTTGTAGCTGCCCCGTAAAAAGAATTTATCATGGGCAACATCTTGCTCGGCATCCCAACGGGTAGAGTCGTATAAGGCATCAAAGGTGTAATAATCCGCCGATTTGCCTTTCGAGTCGTTAAACCTGTTACGGGTGTAGTCGCCAAAAGGTTCGCGCATTGGAAAAATAATTCGACCTTGGGCTTTTTGAATTGTAACTCCTTCAATCAAGTCAAACAAACCATCGGGCTTAGCTTCAAATTGCCGATTCATCTTATCTAGGTTGTATACCGCGTTTAGCTGCTGTTGAAACCAGCGCGTTTCGGTAGCATCTACGGGTAAATATCCTAAATCTCCTCCGCCCTTATCATCTGCATATACAACGTTGAAACTAAATTCATCGGTTTGCATGTTGTATGCGCCCAACGAATAGATGTTTTTCATCATCAAATTCCAAGTTGGCAAATTCGTTTTGATCAAGTTCGATTTCAACATTTTAACCGAAAGAGTTGTTTGATTTTGCACATTTGGGGGCCGATCTCGTGCAAATTCACCCACCTTGTAAATGACTCCATTGTACGAATATTCGTAGGCTACGGCTAATACCTCATCGGTATTAAGTGCCTGATTTAGAGATATGTACCCGAGTTGATAGTTCAGAGTAAACTCGTTCTGGTTCAACTGTCGAGCGTTGGTTAAATCTACGTATTCAATCCCAACACGCATCTGATTTTTAGCACCATCCGGATTAGAAGTGATTTTAGAAAATAAAGAGTTGGCCTCGTTATTTGGTAAGCCATCACCCGGAAATGGGTTGATGAAGTTTTGATTATATGGTTCGCTCTCTCCCAAATCCATCATGGCCACTAAATTGCCTGTATTGCTGTAGCTGGATGCTCTGTTCGTAACCCAAACTTCAATGTAGTTGATCAGTACATTCGACTGAATAACCGGTAGACGAGAAAGCGCCTGGTCATAGTTTTCGGCAAAGTATTGTCCAATGAAATAGTGACGGTTTACGTCGTAGTTGCTCGATTGAATGTTGAACTTTGTTATCTGAGCTCCTCCGCTGATTTCGGTTTCTCGGGTTTCTCCTTTTTGTTGGGTGGCAATTGTGGTTACTGTAAGCTTGCCAAACTGTGTTTTAAGTTTTAATCCAAATAAGCTTTGTCCACCTTGTATTAAACTTCCATTTAGAGGTAAACTTACATTTCCCAGCTCGATGTTCTTAACGATGTCGTCGTCTTTTCCTTCCCAGTTGAGCTTGGTTTGATTCTCAAACTCGAAGGTTGCTTCTGTGTTGTAATTGGTGTTAATCTTCATCCGATCGCCAATCTGACCCGTAACGTTTACTTGCATCTTCATGTCGAAGTTAAAGTTACCGTTCTTTTGTTGAGGTGCAGTAAAGTTTGGATTTTCAACTCGATTGTAGTTGCCGCCAAAAATCAATTCGGCCGAGCCACTTGGTCGAATGTCTATCAAGCCATTTCCAAAAAGTTCGTCAATGGCTTTGGGATCGTTGAACAAATCGGGCAAGTTGCCATTGCCACGAACAAAGTTGGTGGCCTGCGACTTCTTTTTAAAATAATCGTGCTGTTCGCTTTTCTCCGTTTCTTTCAAATATTCATCAAAAGTTTTCGGAACGGCATCGCCCATCGGTATGCTTCCAACTTTTCGCTGAATTTTATACGACCTGGTTACTGGGTCATACACTACTTCCGTGCTAAAGTTTGATGGGTCCTTTAAGTCAAATTGATTAACGTCTCCAATCTCTCCGGGTTTTTTATCCCGAATTGGATAGATGAGAGAATCTTTTCTGGCCGTATCTTCTTCCAGAACTGAAATGGGTTGTTGCCATGCCGTAAAGCGCTCTGTTGCTTGAGAAGTGGTTAATACAACCACACATGCCGATGCGGCAATAATCGAAAATATCTGTACTCTGTTTAACAAAACGCTCTTTAAATTTGCTAATGTTCTATGTCCGTGTAATGGTAAATAAAGTAGATATTTTCTATAGGCAAATTTTCATATTGGTTGCTTGACACAAACTGTCCACAATTATAATACTTTTAAACTCATTTTAATCAGTTCCTCGGTGTTGGCATCGGGCCCCAGTTCCTTACTAACTCTAGCAACGGTCTTTTCAGTTGCCATTCTCGCAAAACCAAGTGCCATTAAAGCTTCAACTGCTTCTTGTTGGTTGCTGTTGGATGTTACGAATAACGCAGAACCATCGTGCAACTTACCAAGCTTATCTCTCAACTCTAATACAAGTCGTTGTGCTGCTTTCGGTCCAATGCCTTTTATTGACTTCAACAACGCCACGTTTCCGTTGGTTATTGCTGAGATCAATTCCTGTTCGGATAAGGAAGATATGATCATTCGAGCGATGGCGGGGCCAACTCCGCTTACACTAATTAGATTCCGAAAAATGCTCCGTTCGGTCTTGCTTAAAAAGCCAAAGAGCGTGTGGCTGTCTTCTTTAACCTGTAAATGAACCAGGAGTTTTACTTCCTTCATATTCTTCATTTGCTCATAGGCGTACAACGAGATGTGAGCAAAATACCCAACCCCACCAGCGCTTACAACCATATGGGTTGGGGATATTTCATCTACCCTTCCCTCAATAAATTCTAACATTGTTGGCAAGGTAACAGAATTATTTTTAACTGGATCTCACTTATCAACAATGACCACTTGACTCCTTCTAAATCTTAATCTCGGCTAAAAATTTGTCGATTTTGTTTTGAGTTACATGGGTCATTATTACCACCTTATACCACTTTGGATGATGATGATTGTCGGGAACAAGTCCAAATTTTGACGAAGAAGTTGCAGAAATATGAGACGCATTAATAGCTACAATGTTTGATTTGGGATTTCGATAGAAGGCGATTCCCATTTCCGTTAAACTCAAACACAACGAATTGGTTCGTTCTTGCAGCATGGATATTCTATCCTTCCATCCTTCATACCCATAGGTTTTTAAAATCATCCAAATGGCAACGGCATTTGCTCCTGATCGGCTTCCTGCCAACGTTGAATCTTCGCCCTCCACATACGATGCTTGATTGGTGGTGGCATACTGCATCCAACCCTTACGAATGAGGAAGATGCCCGTACCATAGGGTGCTTGCACCATCTTATGCGCATCGAGAGTAATTGAATCTACGTAGGCATTGCTAAAATTTAAACAACTGCCTTGATCAACAAAAGGATGGTAAAATCCTCCATATGCTCCGTCAACATGTAACTTAAATGTGCAGTTTTGTGCCCGAAGTGCCTTCACGTAAACATCAACGTCATCTACCGAACCAAACATGGTTGTCATCATATTAGCGAGTACAACAAAATGTGTAATGCCTCTGTTAACGGCCATATTTAGAGCCAAATCAAGTTCCTTTTTGAGCACAACTCGCTCATCATCAACGCCAATTTTAATAAGATTTAAGCTTAAAAGATTCGCGCCTTTATCGGCAGAATAATGCGTGTCTTCCGAACACAAAATGGCAATATTAGATTGATTAACCCCAAGCTCGTACATGAAATAATTGCGATAAATCCACATGGCCTGAATGTTTGCTTCGGTTCCTCCAGCCGAAACATAGCCGTCGCACGAATTCGGTTCTGCGCCCATTATTGAACTGGAGCAAATTTCAATAACCTCGCGTTCTATGGCCTGAGTTCCATTAAAAAAACGCTCCGATTTGCCCAAGGTATGACACCCAATGTGATTGGGATTTTGAACCATGGTATACAAAAATGGAGCCTTCTTAAGAAAGGGTTCATTTTTATAAAACACACATTCATCTAAATCGGATGCGGGTACCCCTAAAATGTATTCCGATTGGTAATTAATGTTTTGTTGATTTGCTTCAAATACTCGATCGTGTATTTGCTTCGAGCTAAGCGAAGTCCAAGATTGCTCCATTATAAAATTTTGGGGCAATTTAGACTCATTTATTCTGAGTAAATATGAGCCCCGTCAGTTCGACACCATTATTGTTTAACGGCTTGCTTATTGGCTAAAATCGTAGAATCTGCATAACCAAATTCAGCGTTCACCTTATCCGCTAGACCCATTTCAATTAAAGCTGCCTTAATCAATGCCTTGTGGTGCACCGAATGCTCAATGTTGAATATAAGCTCTCTGAAAAAATTGGTGATGCACCGATTTGATTGCACTTCATTTTTATGGATGTAAGCCACGTCAAGAAACAACTCTTTATTTCGAATATTCAGCGCAAAAGTTAAACCCTTAATACTTAAAACAGCTTCATCTCGAAACTGCTCTAAAACCATTTTTCTTTGGCGCTTTTCATAGTTCACAACCCCCTTTTGGTACCCTATAATCAGTTCTTCAAACAGTTCAATTACATGGCGCACGTGTTGGCCAATCGTAGATTCTTGTAAGTGCCTAATTTTGGTGGTATACGCTTGCTCGTCGATGGATTGAATTAAATTGGACAGATCTTCCAATTCGTGAATACTTCTTGCCACTATATCCAGGTCTTGTTTAATCATCATACCTGTATTCTATTCCGCTTTTTCAAGGGCGTAAATAATTCGTTTTTTAAGTGCTTTGGTATCCATCTTACTCAAATTTCCCTTTGTATTGTGCTTTTTAATGGCCTCCTCAATAATATCCGTTAGATTGGCATAGTTTTTACAAGCACCGCACATCTTTACGTGTTTCTTAAGTTTCCAATTCTCAACGATAGACAGTCCAACATCATGCTTTTTTTCAAGCATTTCAGCAACCTTTCGGCACGAGTACATTATGCTATTTAACAAGAACATCATCTAATTCTATGCTGTCTTAAACCAATTTAATTCCAAACACTTGCGCAGCTGTCTTCGTGCTCGCTCCAATATTTTCCAATAGTTCGTTTTTGTTATTCCCAGATCGTCAAAACTTAACTCTGTTTTTAAATATTTCAACTTCACTGCATCTCGCCAATGATTTGGCAAACTCTCAATGCATTCGTCAAAAGTTCCCTGAAAATTTATATCATCCAACAGAGGTTGATCATTGCCCCATTGCGATGGCATTTCACTGTCAAGCCAGTTTCCGTTCGAATCGAACATACCGCTGCCAACCTCTTCATTAAAAAGCGTTTCATTGCGACGATATGATTTTCTATAATGATCCATTATTTTATTTTTCAAAATGGATGTTAACCAGGTTTTAACGGAGCTTTGTTTTTTAAAGCGCTCATGCGATTTAAAGGCTGCCAAGAATGTTTCTTGAACCAAATCTTCTGCTTGCGCGTGGTCGGAAAGTTTGCTATTGGCATAGGCCAAAAGGGCATCCGTATGTTGCTCTACCCATGATTTTACATCATTTTCTCGTTCTTCTATTGCGGCCATAATTGCCGCCAAATTTACTAATTATTCTCCACTGATTTTGCGAGCTCCAATAACTGCTCTGGAGTAACCAACCCTACGGTTCTCTTCACTTCTTGGCCCTCGGCAGATATGAATAGCAAGGTTGGAAGCGCGGTAACATTTCGTGCCGATGAAAACACTTTCCCGTCCGGTTGATCCACATCCAATTTTAGGTTAATAAAGTTCTTATTAAAGTAAGCGGCTACACTAGGGTCCGTAAAAACGTTCTTGGCCAGTCGCTTGCAAGGTCCACACCAAGTTGCAAAAGCGTCCACAAAAATTAACTTGTTTTGCGCTGTGGCCATCTTTTGAGCTTCGGCTAAGGTATGTGCCGTAAAAGTTATGGACTCGGTATGTTCGTTATTCGACTTGCCGTAAATGCTCGAAACCGCCCAAGTTGCCGATACCAATACAAGGCCAATTAGTAAAAGTTTCTTTTTCTTTAAATTCATAGGTTGTTTTTATAAGGGTGCTCATATGCACT
>JBLHHI010000065.1:0-18110 GCA_047614125.1 Bacteroidia bacterium
AACGGCCCAGCCTTCAATTCGGGCGTATCCACATAAAATGGTCTTGCCGTAATTCTCTTTGTATTGTTCAAATTCTTCATCATCCACCAAACTTTTGATCACTCGAAGTGAATCATACGTCTTGGTGCGATCCATCGGAAACAAGCCGTACAGGTCTTTGATTTTTGGTGCCTTTCCGGGTTTGTCTTTTCGGTCGAAACCCGCCTTGTCGAAATGCCCAATCTTGTCCATCAAATACTTAATCCGATTCAAACAACTTTGATCGTCCGGAAATCGGTCATCAATTACGCCGGAAAAGTCGGTTTGCATAATTGAACCACCAAGCTCCTCATTACCAATGTCTTCGCCAATGGCTGCTTTTACCAAATACGATCCAGCCAAAAAGATCGAAGCCGTATCATCTACAATCAAAGCTTCATCGCTCATAATGGGCAGATACGCTCCACCGGCAACACAACTTCCCATAACCGCAGCTATTTGAATAATGCCCCTGCTGCTCATAATGGCATTGTTTCTGAAAATTCGGCCAAAGTGCTCCTTATCCGGAAAGATTTCATCCTGCAATGGAAGGTAAACGCCCGCACTGTCCACCAAATAAATAATGGGCAGATTGTTTTCCATCGCGATTTCCTGGAAACGCAAATTCTTTTTGCCGCTTATTGGAAACCAGGCTCCTGCCTTAACCGTTGCATCGTTGGCAACAATTAAGCAAAGTCTTCCAGCTACCTTAGTAATGCCTCCAACCACGCCACCCGCCGGACAACCACCGTGTTCTGCATACATGTCGTGACCCGCGAATACACCAATCTCCAAAAAATCGGCATCATCGTCTTTTAGAAAGTCGATGCGCTCTCGGGCCAACATCTTGTTTTTGGCATGCTGTTTGGCAGCAGATTTAGCCCCGCCACCTTCAAAGATTGTTTTAGTTATCCGTTTATATCTTCCTACAAGGAGTTTGAATTCATCCTCGTTTTTATTGAAAGCAATGTCGGTCTTAGTCATGGTCCAAAGGTAGGAAAAAGTTGTGGGCACGATGCATAGAAAGTAGCAGCGCGATGCCTCGCGCACAGTTCATTTTTTTTTTAAAATTGGACTGTGTTAAAAAGCGAGGAAGTTTTACATTTGCACCTGGCTGACACGACTAGCTCCCTCCCAACTCCCCCAGGGCAGGAATGCAGCAAGGGTAAGAGGTTGTAGCGGTGCGATGTCAGCCTTTTTTTATATTCACGTCAATTATTTACATCCCCACATATGAAGTTTTTTATTGATACTGCCAACCTCGGTCAAATTAGAGAAGCACAAGACTTAGGTGTGCTCGACGGAGTTACGACCAACCCAAGTTTAATGGCCAAAGAAGGCATTTCGGGTCACGATAATGTGATGCGCCATTACAAAGCAATTTGCGACATTGTGGATGGCGATGTAAGTGCGGAGGTTATTTCAACCGACTTTGATGGCATGATTCGAGAAGGAGAGGCCTTGGCACAGTTAGACGACAAGATTGTGGTAAAAATCCCAATGATAAAAGATGGGGTTAAAGCGTTGCGCTATTTTAGCGATCAAGGTATTAAAACCAACTGTACCTTAATATTCTCGGCTGGACAAGCCATTCTTGCCGCTAAAGCTGGAGCTACGTATTTGTCGCCTTTTATAGGTAGAATAGATGATATTTCTTGGGATGGGATGGAATTGGTGCAACAAATTGCCGGCATTTATGCCATTCAAGGCTACGAAACGGAAATTTTAGCGGCTTCCATTCGCAACCCTTTACATATAGTAAAAGCGGCAGAAGCTGGCGCTGATGTAGTAACTTGCCCATTGAGTTCCATACTTGGCTTGTTAAAGCACCCCTTAACCGACATCGGTCTTGCTCAATTTTTGGCCGACCATAAAAAGAATAATTAAAGAATGCCGAAAGGCTTTACAACTTGAAAAACATCGTTGTCATACCTACCTACAATGAAATCGAGAATGTTGCCACCATGGTACATACGGTTATGGCGTTGGATTTTGACATTGATGTACTTATTGTTGATGATAATTCGCCCGACGGCACTGGGCAGGCGGTTAAAGACTTGCAAGCAATTTATGGGAAACGTTTGCAAATCTTGGAGCGAAGCAAAAAGAACGGTTTAGGTACGGCCTACATTGCGGGTTTTAAACTCTGTCTTTCTCAAAACTACGACTTTATCTTTGAGATGGATTGCGATTTTTCACACAATCCAAACGACTTAGTTCGATTGCATGCCAAATGCGTGGATGAAGGATTTGATATGACGGTTGGATCGAGATATGTTAACCATTTAGTAAATGTGGTTAATTGGCCAATGGGTAGAGTGTTGCTCAGTTATTTTGCATCGATGTACGTTCGACTCATCACTCGAATGAAGATCATGGATACCACGGCAGGCTTTGTTTGTTACAGCAGCGAGGTGCTGAGTGCCATTAACTTAGATAAGATTAAGTTTCGAGGGTACGCCTTTCAAATCGAAATGAAGTTCACGGCTTTACAACACAACTTTAAAGTGGCTGAAGTTCCCATCATCTTTACCGATCGCACCTTAGGCGAATCAAAGATGAGCGGTGGAATTATTAAGGAAGCGCTTTTTGGCGTTATTCAAATGAAGATTGGAAGCTGGTTTAAGAAGTATTAGGCGGATCAGTTTAATGGTTTTGGAGTTTATGGTTTCTAGTTGAAAGGCATCCTGTCCATCTTATCATTTTAAAAATCGTGTACAGACAACTTGGTTGGTGATAACGCCGAACCATGGCGACGGTTACCCAGGGTCGCAGTCGCCTACCTACGCAAGCTTCGGTATGTAAACTTGGATCCACCTGTCGCGTGCGCAGCCACTGGAGCTGAGTGACCAGACCCAGATCGCCACCCTGAACTGTCACCCTGAACTCGTTTCAGGGTCTTCACCAATCCGCCAAGGAAGCTCAAACTAGATCCTGAAAAACGCTGCGCTATCAGGATGACATTACTTAAAGGACATAAAAAAACCGGCATAAGCCGGTTTTCTTTTAAGGTTGTTTTGAATTGGCTAGGCCAACACAATGATCTTATTGCTCAAAACTTCAACGATTCCTCCGTTTACTTCAAAGTCTTTTACGCCATCTTGAGTTTTAACGAATATGGTTCCTTTTTCCAAGCTCGAAATGATCGAAGCGTGATTATTCAAGGTTTCAAACTTTCCGCCTTGACCTGGAAACTTTACAGAAACTACTTCTCCTTCAAAAAGAGTTTCGTCGGGTGTTATGAGTTCTAAATACATCTTGTATTATTTATTAAGGTAGAGAACCTACTAGTTTTCAGCCGCTTCTTTTAACATTTTTTCGCCAGACGCCATTGCATCTTCAATAGATCCTTTTAGGTTAAAGGCTGCTTCAGGATACTTGTCAACCTCGCCATCCATGATCATATTAAATCCTTTGATGGTTTCGTTGATGTCTACCAACACTCCCTTTAAGCCCGTAAACTGCTCTGCAACGTGGAACGGCTGGGATAAGAATCGTTGTACTCGACGCGCACGGTGTACTACCAATTTGTCGTCTTCACTCAATTCATCCATACCCAAAATGGCAATGATGTCTTGCAATTCTTTATATCGTTGTAAAAGCTCTTTAACGCGTTGTGCACAATCGTAGTGCGCATCGCCTAAGATGTCTCTTGTTAAGATTCGAGAAGTAGAATCCAATGGATCTACCGCTGGGTAAATACCCAAAGATGCAATCTGTCTGCTCAATACCGTTGTGGCGTCTAAGTGAGCAAAGGTCGTTGCTGGTGCCGGATCCGTTAAATCATCCGCAGGAACATAAACCGCTTGTACCGAAGTAATAGATCCTCGATTGGTTGAGGTAATACGTTCTTGCATTACACCCATTTCCGAAGCCAAGGTTGGTTGATAACCTACCGCTGATGGCATCCTGCCCAAAAGGGCTGATACTTCAGAACCTGCTTGAGTAAATCGGAAAATATTATCAACGAAGAAAAGAATATCTCTTCCACCGCTTTCTTCAGTTCCATCTCTATAGTATTCTGCAATACTCAATCCAGACAAGGCAACTCGTGCTCTTGCTCCTGGAGGTTCGTTCATCTGACCAAAGATAAAGGTTGCTTTCGATTCCTTTAATTTTTCGATATCAACCTTGGTTAAGTCCCAACCGCCTTCTTCCATCGATTTCTTGAACTCATCGCCATAATTTATAATCCCAGACTCCAACATCTCTCGCATCAAGTCATTCCCCTCACGAGTACGCTCTCCAACACCAGCAAATACGGATAGTCCGTCGTATGCTTTTGCAATGTTGTTGATTAATTCTTGAATCAAAACAGTTTTACCAACACCCGCACCGCCAAACAATCCAATTTTGCCACCTTTGGCATACGGCTCTAAAAGGTCAATCACCTTAATACCCGTAAACAATGGAATGGTAGCAGTAGATAAATTTTCGTACAAAGGAGGTTCTGCGTGAATGGGCCGACCACCTACTTTGCTAACTTGTTGAATTCCATCAATGGCATCACCAATAACATTAAAGAGTCGGCCTTTAATGTCATCGCCAATGGGCATTCTAATCGAATCGCCGGTATCTACAACGGCCATTCCGCGAACCAAGCCTTCCGTAGAATCCATGGCAATGGTACGAACACGACTTTCGCCGAGGTGTTGTTGAGTTTCTAACACCAAGGTTCCGCCGTTTTCGAGCTGAACTTCAAGTGCATTTAAGATTTTTGGAGGAGTAGATCCTTCGCCTTCAAAGCTAACGTCTACTACTGGACCAATAATTTGAGCAATTTTCCCTGTATTTGTCATTGTCAATCTTGTTGATATAACTCTATTCTGAATTTGCCGCAAAAGTATGCGCACATCCATTAAAAACCGCATGTAAAATTAAAATAAAATGCAGTTTACAACTGGCGCATTGAAAGCATTTTGGGATTAAAAATTATTTTGAAAATTATTCCATAAATGGGAATAATTTTCTTACCTTTGCATTCTACATAAACTACTTGAGTGAACATGGCTGAAGAATTTAAAATATTTATTGTTGAAGACGACGTTTGGTATGGGGAGGTTATAGAATACCATCTTTCCTTAAACCCGGACGTTACTGTAAAGAAGTTTACAAACGGAAAAGACTTTTTGAAAGAGTTGGAATCCGAACCAAATCTTGTAACACTGGATTATTCCTTGCCCGATATTAGTGGAGAAGAGGTTCTTAAACGTATTAAAGAATACAATCCCGAAATTCCGGTAGTAATCATTTCTGGACAAGAAGACATCGGAACGGCAATAAAATTATTGAAGGATGGTGCCTACGATTACATCATTAAAGATGATGAAACCAAAGATCGCATTTGGAATGTTATTAAAAACATTCGTGAGAAAGAAGATTTAAAAGAAGAAATTTCGCAATTAAAAAGTCAGATTGTACAGAAATACGATTTTGGCAATACCATCATTGGAAACAGTCCTTCGATGAAACGTGTTTTTAGTCTCATCCAAAAAGCCATTACCAGCAACATTACGGTATCGATTACTGGAGAGACTGGAACGGGTAAGGAAGTGGTTGCAAAGGCCATCCATTATAACAGCAACCGATCAAAGAAACCTTTTGTTGCCGTAAACATTACCGCCATTCCATCCGAACTGATTGAAAGTGAGCTATTTGGTCACGAGAAAGGATCCTTTACCGGAGCCATTGCTCGACGAATTGGTAAGTTTGAGGAAGCTGCCGGCGGAACCATTTTCTTAGATGAGATTGGTGAAATGGACATTAATATGCAATCAAAGCTGCTTCGAGTTCTTCAAGAGAAAGAATTAACTCGGGTTGGCGGAAACGGTTTGGTGAAATTAAATTGCCGGATTCTTGTTGCCACTCATAAAGACATGGCCGAAGAAGTTCGAAAAGGAAATTTCCGAGAAGATTTATATTACCGTTTATTGGGTTTACCTATCAGTCTCCCAGCTTTGCGCGAACGTGGAAATGATATTTTATTATTGGCCAAATATTTTATCGATGAATACGTTCGAGAAAATGATGGACCGAAATTGTCGTTAACACCTTCTGCCCAAAACAAGATGCTAAAATACCCATGGCCTGGTAACATTCGTGAACTTAAAGCTGTTATGGAACTTGCCTGTGTCATGGCTGATGGTGATTTGGTTGATGACGAGCACATTGCCTTTAACTCTACCGGATCGATCGATACTTTATTGCAAGCTGAAATGCCATTGCGGGAGTATACCAATAAAATTGTCAAATACTTTTTAGACAAATACAACCAGGATGTAGTAACGGTATCCAAAAAGTTAAACATAGGTAAATCAACCATTTACAGAATGTTACAAGAAGAAGTTCTGTAGGTAACCACAAAAAGCGAGAAAGAAATTGAACACAATAGAACAAAGAACAATGAGCGAAGAAAAGCTATATAGTTTGGAGCAACTGGAAGCACTTTCCTCCGGTGATGAAGCATTCATCAATAAAATGGTCGACATGTTCGTCCAGATGGCTCCAGAATCGGTTGATCGAATGCTAACGGCTTTAAACACAGACGATTTGGAGGACCTAGCTGCAGCAGCCCACAAAATGAAGCCTTCCATCGATATGATGGGAATTACAAGCCTGCATAGAAAGATTAGAGACTTAGAGCAGTGGTCAAAAACTCGCACCAACGTAGATCAAATATCCGCGCTGTTAGACGATGTAATACAAACCTTGCATCAAGTGGTTCAGCAGCTTCGTGCTCGATAAAACCCAGTGCCTTAATACTCCGGATTTAAACAATTCAAATAGGCCACAATGGCATTGTGCATACCCATGTATAGGGCATCGCAGATTAATGCATGGCCAATAGAAACTTCCAATAAATTTTCGACGTTTTTCTGAAAATAGCCGAGATTATTCAAATCAAGATCGTGTCCAGCATTCAATCCAAGCCCATTTTTTTGTGCTTCTTCGGAGGCCAAGAGATACGGTTTAATTGCTTCTTCTGGGTTCGACCCAAACTGCAAAGCATATCGTTCCGTATACAATTCAATTCGGTCCGTACCCGTGTCTTTGGCCGCCTTAACTTGGTCTATCATTGGATCCAAAAAAATGGAGGTTCGAATGCCCTCATTGTGCAATTGTTGAATAATTTTTTGAAGTTGCTTTCCGTTTCGAATGCAATCCCACCCAGCATTACTCGTTAGTGCATCCGGCAAATCTGGAACTAAGGTGACTTGATGTGGTTGAATTTCTAAAACTAAGTCGATGAATTCTTGTGTTGGATTTCCTTCAATGTTAAACTCGGTTTTAACTAAAGGTTTGAGCGCATAGACATCGTTATAGCGAATATGGCGTTCATCTGGTCGAGGATGAATCGTAATGCCTTGTGCACCAAATGATTCGCAACGCTGTACAGCTTCCAACAAATTGGGATTATTACTTCCACGTGCGTTGCGTAAGGTGGCAATTTTGTTGATGTTAACACTCAGTTTTGTGGTCATATCTTTCCGTTAAATTTGGATTCGAACCATGCACTTAAATTTAAGATCATTGGTAACATCAATCGAACCCGCCTCCAATACATTTTGTTGTTGATCAAAAGCAAATCTACACCAAAGCGTTAGGTTTTTGGTAATCTTGGCAGAGAGCAGTACATACATATTCCAACCTTGATGGTAAAAGAATGGAATGGAGTAGGAGGAAGGCACGTCGTTTTCATACACGTAAATTCGGGAATTAAAGGAAGGGGTGTTGTAAAAGGTTATTCGACCAATGCATTTGATTCGGTTTTGATGAAGTTTTACCACCAAGTCCTGCAAGAACAAGGCTCCACGTTCCATGCTTTCAGTAGGTCCATCGTATCCCGAAAGTTCAAGCCGCATGTGCAAGCGGATACTTGAATTTAGATGCCGAACATGGTCGATTCTGAAGCGATGTAATCCTACTTTTCTCAACTTTTTTTGTGGAAATACGTCGTTTGGACCTCCTTCCTTTGTCTCGCTCGTATATCTAAAATAAAGATGACCTAACTTTCTCTTGTCTTTTCGTATTTCCATCATAAAACCATTGCCGTCGGCGCCAAAAACGGGTTCATTCGTCAGCCACGGATGTTTGAATACATCGCAATATCCGTGGTACTTCCAACCTCCACGCAGCTTAGCTTCAACACCAAAGTAGATGCCGCTTTCATTACCAATGCTGGATTTTTCTGAAAAAGCATGAGCATGCATAGCATTAAAGCCAGGAGCATACCATCGATGTAAGAAGGCAAGATTTACACCTTTGTTTACACTCAGCAAACAACCGTTTACCAGCGCTAACTTGCTCCGATCGTCAAACGCCATTTCTCCGAAACACAAAGCAGAACCCAGTATTGTTTGATAGGCAAAGCCTTGTTTAACGTACGATTTTCCATGCCATTCATGGATTCCAACACTCGATTTTTTTGGTTGGAAAGCATAATCAAAGCTTTCTATGATGGCCTGATAGCTCAAGGTTGTTTGTGCCAGCTGTTGTTTTACCAGAATCAAGGCACTGTTTGCCGTAACTCGTTTCCGGTTTGCCAGCTCTTTATTCGTTCGATGATACCCGTTTTGTTGAATGGATTGAAAGTAGAAGCTCGCAGAGTCATCGTCGGTATATAATTGTGCATCCAACTTCGATGAACTAAGCCCGGTATGTATTTCGGTTTTCCCCAACCGCCATGCAGTGCTCAATCCTCGAAAATATCCGGATTCTTGAACCGAACGGTACGGGGTCATGCCTGATGAAACCTGTTTGATGTTTAATACCAAGCTCGACTTTGAGGCTCCAAAACCACTTCCAACAACCAAACCTTGTCCAAAACTAGCTCGATAATCGCCCAGTATAACTTTTCTCAAATGGTGCTTACCCAAGTAGATGATTCCACCCGATAAATAATCATAACCCAGTTGATTATTTCTGATAGCAATCACTTCACCTGCATCTTTTTCGGTAGTCAAGTACACAGATATTTGCCGATGCAGGATTGACTTAACCCGAATTACATTCCGAATAGCATTACCCATACCATTCGAGTTGAGTTTCGGTTCAAAAAGGACTTGAATCTCATGTTTATGTGAATTGTGAACTAGGTCATTTTCGAATCGATCTAGTTTTATAAAGTGCTTGAGAAGGATAAGTTTATCCAACTCAATGCCCAATTGCTGTAATTCATAAATGCTTTGATACGCGCCGTAGTGTTCTCTGTGGTTTATAACCAATGTACATTCTGTTGCACTCAACACGTGCAAATTGAGCAAGTCGTCGCAACTGGCGTGGTTTATAGAAAGGCGTTGTTGCTTGCCCTGAATCCAAAGATCTTGGATTGTTTGACGATCTTCATCCAATTCAACATTTTCCAAAATGGCTTCCAATTCTTCGTCTACACTCCGGTCGGTTTGACCAAAAAGTGATGAGGTGGTGGCAAAGATGAAAAGCCATAAAAATATTCCAGCCTTTTTCATGATCGTTCAAATATGGGTTGAGTTTCTACAACCAGTACGGGTGAAAATCCAAGCTTTGCCTCTTGCCGATTCCAAATTTGTCCTTTCAGGTGTTTGGAGGACCAACGAACTCCAAAGCCAAAATAATTGGGATTTTGACTCCATCCAAGCTGTACATCAAGGGCCGTTGAAAGTCTAAATATGTATAAAATGGCATATGTAGGTTGAGCGTTCATAGACCATTCGTATTGAATCAACATGGAATGGTGATCGGTAAATTGATTTCGAATTCCGATTCCGTGCACAAACTCATTTGGCAATTCGTTGGTTTTAGTAGGAACCTTGGCCCATAAAAAAACAGAGGTTTGCGTGTTAATTTGATAATCGGATCGCCATGTTACAGAGCATAAGCGGTTGGAAGTGGATTCTTTTACAAAATGCCGCAAGTATTGGGCTCCAATGCCCAATGATAGCTTTGGAAAGAGTTGTTGCTGGATGGAAAGCGTGAATTGTGTAACATTAGAAATTGCATAACCGAAATATTCAACAGACCCAGCATATGATGATTGTTTTTTGTGTATTGAAGCACATAACCCAATGGTTTTTAGCTCGTTAACAAGAAGTCGCTGTGTGTAGTATGCGCCTAAATGTGTACCCGCGGGTGGTTGGCAACTTGGATTATTGACCCACCAAACGGAAGAATCCGTCGGAATTTTGGAAAGAGCTGAAAAGGCGTTTCCACCAAGTTGGGCGAAGGAGGTTTTGGGAAAGCTTAAAAAAAGGCAAAAGGCAAAGAAGGCCAAGAGATTGGTTAGTTGGTTTGGTTTCATACCTACAAATATATCGGTTTAGATATTTTTTTGTACGTCGATCAAAAAGCTTTTAATGTTTTTAAGCGAATTGGTGATTTCGATTTTGGATTCCAATCCTTTTTTTCCGGTCTTAATTTTATCGCGTGCACCCTGAAGGGTAAACCCACATTCTTTTACCAGATGATAAATTAACGAAATGTATTCGACGTCTTTTTTGGTGTAAAATCGAGTACCTTTCTTATTTCGTTTAGGGTTGATCACAGAAAATTCTTTTTCCCAGTAACGCAACAAAGATTGAGCTACATTAAAGTGCTCGGACAATTCAGAAATTGAATAGTACAATTTATCCGGTAAGCTTTGCTCAGACATTAGTCGAACGATTGGTTCGGATGACTGGATAATTCAATCATCTCTTCGTATTGAGCAGAGGTTAAGTCGTTGTAATAGAAGCTGGTAGGGTTTTGCTTTTGTCCATTTACTTCAACTTCATAATGCAAGTGTGGCGCCGTAGATTTGCCAGTACTGCCAACCAAGCCAATCACCTGACCTCGGGTTACTTTTTGTCCAGGCTTAACCATAAACTTGCTCAAGTGAGCATATCGAGTTTTGTATCCAAAGCCGTGATTAACCACAATTGATTTGCCGTATCCCCAACGTTGTGCTTCAACTTTTTCGATTACACCATCTCCAGTGGAATGCACTTCCGTTCCGGTTGGAGCAGTAAAGTCCATACCAGCGTGAAACTTACGAGTTTTGTAAAACGGATCTATTCGATATCCATAGCCAGATGCCATTCGTTTCAAATCTTTGTTTGGAATGGGTTGGATGGCAGGTATAGAAGCTAACATCTTGCTTTTTTGAGTAGCGAGTTTTAACAATTCTTTGTATGAAGTCTTCTGAATGTTGGCCTTTCTTGAAAGCTCATCCAACCGAATGTTCATGTCTTTTAGACTGGTTCCAAGGCTCAAACCATTTAATTCTTCATACTTTTTGGCACCCCCAATGCCTGAGGCACGAAGAGATTCTGGAAGCGGTGCACCAAAGATTTCTCGATAAATGTCTTCATCTCTCTTTTCCAAGACAATGAATTCTTCAGATAAATTGTTCAACTTTTTCTTCAAATTTAAAATCTGAAGTTCTTGTTGATTCATCTCAACCCGCATCTGGCGTTCGTTTGGAGAATCGAAGTATTTGAAAGAAGCCTTCATGATGCCTAGGGAAAAAATAAAAGCAATAGACAAAAAACCAAAAATACGTAAACCCTTCACCCACCATGCCGTTTTTACCGTATCATAACTAAGGGTCTCCGAATTGTATTTATAGTGTGTTTTTGCCATGAAGTTTTCTTTGTTATATGTGTAATTTTGCCCCTTTGAACATTTGAACGCGAAAGTATAAAAAAGATGTTTAATAACACCAAGTAATTTTATCCGAAATTCAATTATTCGATCAATGACATCCAAAGAAGTAAGAAGCGGGTTTTTAGACTTTTTCAAAAGTAAGGGACACAACATCGTTTCGTCCGCTCCAATCGTTGTGAAAAATGATCCAACTTTGATGTTTACCAACGCCGGAATGAACCAATTCAAGGACTATTTTTTGGGCAACAAAACTGCGGCTAACCCTCGTGTGGCAGATACACAGAAGTGCCTGAGAGTAAGCGGAAAACACAATGATTTAGAAGAAGTTGGGGTGGATACCTACCACCATACTATGTTTGAGATGTTAGGGAATTGGAGCTTTGGAGACTACTTTAAAAAAGATGCCATCGATTGGGCTTGGGAACTGTTGACTGAGGTGTATAAACTGGATAAAACCAGGCTGTATGTTACGGTTTTTGAAGGAGATCCATCTGATAATTTAAGTGTGGATCAAGAATCCGTTGAATTGTGGAAGAATCACATTGATGCCGATCGAATATTGCTGTGCAGCAAAAAGGATAATTTCTGGGAAATGGGCGAAACGGGTCCGTGCGGTTCATGCTCTGAAATTCATATAGATTTAAGGCCAGAATCGGAGCGGAAAAGTTTGGATGGAAAAGGTCTGGTAAACATGGATCACCCCCAGGTAATTGAACTTTGGAATTTGGTGTTTATGGAGTTTAATCGAAAGGCCGATGGCTCACTCGAAAACCTTCCGGATAAGCACGTTGATACTGGGATGGGTTTGGAGCGCGTTGTTCGTGCCATAAAGCTACAAACCTCGAATTACGACACCGATATATTTCATGAAACCATCCAACAGCTCGAACAACTTTGTGCAAAACCCTATGGACAAAGCGAAGAAATCGATGTTGCCTTCCGGGTCATTTCTGATCACCTACGCGCCTTAGCTTTTTGCATTGCCGACGGTCAGTTGCCTTCGAATACTGGAGCGGGATATGTATTGCGTAGAATTTTGCGCCGCGCCGTGCGCTATGGATACAGCTTTTTAGGTTTTTCTAAGCCTTTTATGACCGATTTAATCAATCCATTGGCCACCAAGTTTGCAGACGTATTTCCAGAATTAGAAGCTCAAAAGGACTTTGTTGCTAAAGTTGTAAAGCATGAAGAAGCTTCATTTTTTAAAACGTTAAGATCTGGCTTGGATCGGTTGGATGCTGTTATGGAGCAGGAAGGAAGTTCTGAGATCGATGGGCAAGTTGCCTTCGAACTGTATGATACCTTTGGCTTCCCACCCGATTTAACCATGTTGATTGCCACCGAGAACGGTTTGACCTTTGATGAACGTGGTTTTAATGCTGCGCTTCAAACGCAAAAGCAACGCTCAAAGGCGGATGCCAGCAAGGAAACCGGAGATTGGATCATTGTTCGTGAAGACGATGTTGAAGAGTTTATTGGGTACGATTATACGGAAGCCAAGATTTCCATTCGACGATACAGAACGCTCAAACTTAAAGGGAAAGAGCAATTTCAAATGGTTTTTAACCTAACTCCTTTTTACGCAGAAAGTGGGGGCCAAGTGGGAGATACGGGCTCCTTAACTGGAGATGGTGATTTGGAGAAGATTATGGTTGTGGATACACAAAAGGAGAATGATCTCATCGTTCACCTTGTAAACAAGTTCCCAAAAAATGTGGACCAGCCGTTTCAGGCATTGGTGCACCTTGAAAAGCGGAATCGTACAACCTATAATCACAGTGCAACGCATTTATTGCAAGCTGCGCTAAAACAAGTGCTTGGCGATCATGTTTCTCAAAAAGGGAGTTTGGTAGATCCCGATAAGCTCCGTTTCGATTTTACGCACTTTGCCAAGATGACCGATGAAGAACTTAAGGAAGTTGAGCGAATCGTAAATCAAAAAGTTCGTACATCCATCTCATTGAAAGAAGAGCGAAATGTGCCGTACAATGTTGCCATCAAAAAAGGGGTAACCGCACTTTTTGGAGAAAAATATGGCGATGTGGTACGTGTAATCACCTTCGATGAAAAATTTAGTACAGAATTATGTGGGGGTTGCCATGTTCAGAATACTTCCGAAATTGGCATGTTTAAAATTGCCTCCGAGACTAGTATTGCTGCCGGCGTACGAAGAATTGAAGCTTTAACCAACTCGATGGCAGATGAATATGTGAATGCACGCCTTAGAGAGCTGGTGGATATTGAACATGCCTTAGGTGCCAATAAGCCGGCCCTTGTTTTGGTGGAAGAGTTGTTGCAACAAACAAAGGTATTACGCAAAGAAGTAGAGCATCTTCAAACCAATGCCTTGGGGGCAGAGCGCGAAATACTACGAAAGAAGGTGATAACCTTAAGCGGAGTGAACGCCATCATTTCAGAAATAGCAGTAAGTTCAACTGCTCAAGCCAAGGATCTTGCCTTTCAACTTAAAAACGAATTTGAGTCCTTTATTGGAATATTAACTACATCGGCAGGGGAGAAGCCCGGAATTACCATTATTATTTCAGAAAATTTAGTGAAGCTGCACGGATGGAACGCCGGAAACTTAGTACGAGAATGGGGAAAGCTTATTAAAGGCGGAGGTGGAGGCCAACCATTTTTTGCTCAAGCGGGTGGCAATGATTTGAGTGGGTGTTCTGCGGTTATTCACGCTGCAGAAACGTGGCTAAAAAACGAATTATCTAAATAATAATTGGCTATGTATGAATTTGTTACGGCAACAATGCTGCGTAGCATTTTAACTAAATCCTAAATATAGGGCAGTTACCAAGGCTATAATAAATAGCATCGTGGTTACAATGTTTTTAACATCATCGTTATCGTATTTCATTTGTTTTTTGGAAGATTTATTGTTGAACATTGATTCTGAATTTTTAACAGGGGAGGAAGTAGAGAAATGTGCATCGGCTGCTGCTTCCAACAGCCGATTTCTACCGCATTTTTCGAACTACTATTACTACTACTATTAGAGCTGCTAAAATGTTACTACTACATACAACCCAATGATGAAAAATCTTTATGTCTTGGGAACACTTTTTAACGTTTAATCAGTTGACTGTAAGCTTGTTGAGCTGCATGTGAACACGGTATTAAACGTTGTGTTGTACTCAGTAATTGCATTTAAGATGCCAAAGAAGACCAAAAAGCCATATGATGCCAAAATCAGAATATTTACAAAATCAACAACAAATCTAATCTGCTGGTAACTAGGCGATTACGATGGCTCAAAATGAGGTTATATTTTATTTTAATACCGTTTATAGTACGGAAGTATGGGCGCCAAAATAGGAATTTTATCCCATGATCGGAAAAGCATTCCCTATTCGGGAAAAATGAACACTTATTTCCGTTAATAAACGGCAATATTGTGAGCAAATGACCTTTAAGTTTAATTTTATGAGGAATTCAGGCGATAGAACATAAAAATTCCGTATTCGAATGGCAACAAGTTTTGTGTCATTTTGAGAATGTGCCGTAAAAATACTGGTTTTGCCATGTTGTTAGACTAAAAATCTGACCCTCGTGGCAAAGTCCAAATTCTTTTCTTGCTTCTAATTTAAGTGCGTTTCAATCTTGAGAAGTTGTTTTTCCCAGTATTGGGAAATTTTGCTCATGCTCGCAACGACTACATTTTCGTATGGCAGATTCGAAAAGATTTGATGGACGAATGATTCCTTAATGATATGAATGCCCATAACAAACTCAAACGCAATATTGCCAAGCTGAATGGGTTCAAATTTAATCAGTCAAAGCTCGTAAACTACCGATTCATAATAGCTTCAATCTCATCCACCTCAATCGGCATCTTCACTTCGTCCATCAAATCGGTAAAACCATCCTTTTCTATGATGAGGTTGTTTTCAATGCGCACGCCAATTCCCTCTTCTGGAATGTAGATGCCAGGTTCGCACGTAAACAGGTTGCCAGCTTCCATAGGTTCGTAACGCATTCCGCTGTCGTGCACATCAATGCCCAAGAAGTGCGAAGTTCCATGCATAAAGTATTTTTTATATGCCGGCCAAGCGGGATCTTGCTTTTTGATGTCATCCATCGATATCAAGCCCAAATCAACCAGTTCTTTTTCCATCATTGTGCCCACAGCTGTGTGATACTCCATGAGCATCGTTCCTGGTTTTAACAATTCACGGGCTTGATACATCACGCGTAAAACGGCATTGTATACATCCTTTTGTCGTTTTGAAAATCGTCCGTTGGCCGGAAGACAACGTGTCATATCACTTGCATAATTGGCATAGTCAACGCCGCAATCCACCAAAATCAAATCGCCATCTCGTACCGGACCTTTATTCTCGATGTAATGTAAAACGCAGGCATTGGCACCTGAAGCCACAATGGGTTCGAACGAAAATCCATTTCCTCGGTTGCTGATAAATTCGTGAATTAACTCTGCTTCAATTTCATATTCGGTTGCACCAGGCTTGGTAAATCTTAAGATTCGTTCCCAGCCCAACTTGCTAATGGCCACTGCCTTTCGAGTTATATCTAGTTCAATTGGATGTTTTACGGCACGCAATCGTTGCATGATCTTTCCGGCGCGATAATAGCGATGTAATGGAAACGATTTTTGAATTTCTCGCGCAAAATCAAGAGCCTTATACGGCGCTTTGTACGCAAACCGATCATTTTCATTGAGCGGTAGGTAAATGTTGTTGGCCATATTAATAATGCTTCGAAGCTTGTCCATATAGCCCTGGTTCCAATAAACATGTTCGATGCCGGATGTAGCGGTAGCATCTTCCTGAGTGTATTTGTAGCCTTCCCAAACCGCAATGTGTTCATTGGTTTCAACCAAGAACAAGCACGTCTTGTATTCATTTATCGGGCAGTCTGGAAATAGAACCAGCACACTGTCTTCTTGATCGATCCCACTTAAATAATACAAATCGGAATTTTGCTTGAACTTGTGAACCGCATCTCCATTCCATAAGTATTGATAATTGCTATGAAAGATTGCGATGGATCCCGGCTCCATTTCGGCAACAAATTTTTTCCGGTTATCGATGAAGAGTTGATTGTTTATCTTTTCGTATTTCATTGAACGATGATTGATTTTCTTTGGTGGAATTTAAAGATTCAAGTTTACGATTAATTTATTAATCGAACAGGTGCATCGGTTCACTTATCATCGATAATTAGACAAAGCCAATCATAGTATGTTTAAAACCACTGATTTTCTCACCGGTATGTACCTGCTTAAAATTAGCAACACTAGTGGAACTGCAATGGATGTTAAACTTCAAATCACGAAATAGAGACTTTTCATCCAACTCGTACCAAGTTGGATGGAAAATCCCAGCTCAAAAGGCTGGGATTTTTTTAAACTCACTGTTCACAAGCGTTCTGAATTCAAAATATGAATCGAACTCAGGTTAAGATTAAGAGGGAGGTATAAAATGGAAACCGCAACAAAGGTTACTTTTTCTTTTTCTTGATATTAAGGGGTAAACCCAACCAAATAAATCGACACCACGTCAATTTGGAAAGGATGAACTTCCACAACTCAATATCAATACTATGAAAAGAATCACACAACCCATCGCCACAAAGTTCGCAATTGTTCTTTGTCTACTGCTAACCTTTCAACTTGCAAGAGCACAGCGGGTTCTGCCATCCGAATTGGTGAATATGGTGCCTACCCATATTGAGAAGTACGATGTTTCAAAGACTTCGAGTGTGTATTTGGTTCATGTATCTTTTGCCAGCGACTCCATTACCAACCCTGGAGTTGTTTCGTACCTAAAAGACCTCGAAGTGTTTGAAGTTCACCTAGTGTATTCAGATTTTAGATCCGTACCGGATTTTAACCAACCCAAACTCAATGAAAACAGGTATACTAATTTGAAAAGAATTGCTCCCGCGCTATTTTCTAATCCCATCATTAAATGGAAGGCCATAAGTCAAACCGGTTGCAAGTCTGTAGAGAAGTGTGCCGAATACTTTCACGGCTTTGCCATTTACCATCGAAAAATGCCAACGGTGGCGGAACGTGAACTCGAAATCAAGGCATTCGCAGAAGCGTTTGAGGTTGAAGAAATACCTGGAGACACAACGTATTCTACCAAACGAAGATGTATTTCACGGTTCTACGAACCAAGATCAAAATGGAAAAGAGAACGAGGAATTACCTATCGGAGGCCTGGAATATGGAATCGAAAAATGGTTAAAACATACAGCACAACTTCCATTATGGAATCTTCTGGTAGCTTTTCACTTCGATTTACTGGAGCACTATCTTATGGCAGCGATACCTCAGTTCTTGCGGCTTTGAGTCGAAATAAAGATTGGAATAAAATGCAAATCGTGGTTGATGTTACGGGCAGTATGTCGCCCTACATGGCACAGCTGACGCATTGGATTGCCTTAAATCAAAATATAGCTCGAGTTGAAGATTTTATTTTTTTTCAAGACGGCGA